>CAUYYY010000210.1:0-4423 GCA_963577165.1 Planctomycetota bacterium
GGAGTTGCTGAGAATGATAAGATACGCTTGACGTCAATCTTTCCTGGCGCCCAAGCCCTGCTTGGAAACCAGGGAATCTGCGTTTATCCGCGTCCATCGGCGGTTCTTTTCTTTCAATCCGCGGCTCTTCTCCCTTTTTTGTCTTTCTAAGGTTCGCGGTACGCCCATCACGTCAGCGGAAGTTGCTGTCCGTCGTAGGCCAGATCGATCCCGTCAGGCAACATGGCACACGCTGCTTCGTGTTCCAGTTCATGGCACACATGGGTCAGCAATGTCTGGCGTGGTTTGAGTTGCATCGCCACTTCCACTGCTTCATCCACGCTGAAGTGTGTCGCGTGAGGTCGCGTCTGCAGCGCGTCGAGGACCAGCACGTCGAGGTCCGCGAGCAGTTTCATGCTCTCCGGTGGGATCGCATTCGTGTCGGTACAATAGGCGATGTTGCCAAAGCGAAATCCCAGCACTTCTAAGTTCGGACCGTGACGTAGCGGAATCGGCGTCACCGCTGCCCCGAGAATCTCCAGCGGCTGTCGAGCGTTCAAGGGACCAGCGTCCAAGAACCCTGCGGAGATCGGACGAATCTCAAGCCGCGGTACGCCGCCTTTATGAAGATTGGCTGGCGGATTGAAAGCATAGTCGAACGACCGCCGAATTCGCTGTTCCACTGCGTCGCTGCAATAAAGCGGTACCGGCCCGTCGAGATAAAACGGAAACAGCCGCAGATCGTCGAGACCAAAAACGTGATCGGCATGTTCGTGGGTGTAGAGGACCGAATGAACTACGCCGATCTGTTCGCGCAGCAGTTGCTGGCGCAAGTCGGGCGGCGTATCGATCAGCAGATTGCCCTCCGGTAGGCCCAGGATGGCCGAACATCGGGTACGCTTGTTTTTCGGATTCGTACTGTGACAAACGTCGCAGCCACAGCCGATGACCGGAACCCCGACCGAGGTGCCCGTACCTAGCAGGATCATTCGCCCAGTAATATCGGTGGTGTGTGGTGTGCGGGCCAAGATCGTGTCCGCCCTCCAATATCATCGCGGCTGCGTGAGTGTCGCGCGTAAGTGTACCAGCCATAGGACTCGGCCCATAGCCATCCGCAACGTCAACCGCTGTTGACCGACCGCCTCAGGGCCCTATAAATTAGAGTACCTAGCCCGCCGATCTTGGCACTCCGGCTGCTATGTCAGTAGCAACCGGCAACCAACAACTAGCAACCGGCAACTGAAGTCTCTGCTATGGAATACTTGGAACGCATCTGGGAAATCGTTAGCGGCATTGGCAATAGCGTGCTGCAAGGATTCGAGCGGGCGATCACGTCGCTCTTCGGCTCGTCCAACGCCCGCTATCTCAAGCGGCTGCAGCCCCGAGCCGAGGCAATCGCGGCCATCGAGCCGAAGTACGAGGCGATGAGCGACGACGAGCTCAAAGCCCAAACGAGCGAGTTTCGACGGCGGCTCTCGGCGGGCGAGACGCTTGACGACCTGTTGGTCGAGGCGTTTGCGGTCTGTCGCGAGGCGGGCAAGCGTTTTCTCGGCATGCGTCATTACGATGTGCAAATGATCGGCGGCATGATCTTGCACAGCGGCACCATTGCCGAGATGGTCACGGGCGAAGGCAAAACGCTCGTCGCCACTTTGGCGGCCTATCTCAACGCGCTCGAAGACAAGAGCGTACATATTGTCACCGTGAACGATTATCTGGCGCGTCGCGACATGGAGTGGATGGGTCCGCTCTACCTCAATCTCGGCCTGACCGTCGGCACCATCCAGAGCGGCATGGACCCGGCCGAGCGTCAGGCGTCGTACGCCTGCGATATTACTTACGGTACGAACAACGAGTTTGGCTTTGACTATTTGCGAGACAACATGCGGCTGGCGGCGCGCGACGACGACCGATATCCCCGCCGCGATCAGCAAGCCCAAGGACCGCTGAACTATGCCATCATCGACGAGGTCGACAATATCCTCATCGACGAAGCCCGCACGCCGTTGATTATTTCCGGTCCGGCCGAGGATGATATCACCAAGTATTCTCGCGCGGATAAGCTCGCACGACAGCTCAAGAAGGACCTCCATTTCGAAGTCAAGGAAAAAGAACATTCAGCCAATCTCACCGAACAAGGTGTGCGAGAAGCCGAAAAGCTGGCCGGAGTGGAAAGCTTCTATACAGCC
The DNA here is from genome assembly GCA_963577165.1 of Planctomycetota bacterium. Taxonomy (GTDB): domain Bacteria; phylum Planctomycetota; class Planctomycetia; order Pirellulales; family CAUYYY01; genus CAUYYY01. The sequence goes on from CAUYYY010000210.1 coordinate 2,169, forward strand.
GGCAACATGCAATGGCCGCACCTGATTGACAATTCCCTTAAGGCACACCACCTCTATAAACGTGACGTGAACTATGTGGTGCAAAATGGCGCGGTCGTGATCGTCGACGAATTTACCGGGCGGCTGATGGAAGGCCGCCAGTGGAGCGACGGCCTGCACCAGGCGGTGGAGGCCAAAGAGGGCGTTCGCATTAAGGAGGAATCGCAAACGCTGGCCACGATCACGCTACAAAACTTTTTCAAACTCTACCAGAAAATCTCCGGCATGACCGGGACCGCGATGACCGAGGCCGGCGAGTTTTGGAAGATCTACGAGCTCGACGTGATTGCCGTCCCTACGAATCGTCCGATGCGGCGTGACGAAGGCTCCGACGTGATCTATCGTACGGAGCGGGAAAAGTACGCCGCCATTGCGGACGAGATCGAACGGATCAACCGGTGGGACACGGTGTCGCTTAAAAACGGCGAGTATCACACTGGAACGATTCAAAAAGAGACCGACACGGCGATCGACCTGCAGTTGTCCGATAGCAAAAAAAATGAAACGTTTGATCGGTCGCAAATCGACACGGTCGAAAAACGCGGGCGGCCGATTCTGGTGGGCACCGTGTCGATCGAGAAGAGTGAGCGATTGTCTGACTTGCTCGACAAACGCGGGATCGACCACCAGGTGCTCAACGCCAAGCAACACAAGCGAGAAGCGGAAATTGTCGCCCAGGCAGGCCGACGTGGCGCCGTGACGATTGCGACCAACATGGCAGGCCGTGGAACTGACATTGTCTTGGGTGGAAATCCTGAAAACATGGTCTGGGCACAACTACAAGAATCGTATGCCACGCGACTCGATGTGTCCAAGTCAGAATGGGATACGTTGGTCAAAAAAATTGAGACGACCGAAAACATGAAGGCCGAGGGCGACGAGCTGAAGCAAATCGGCGGACTCCATATTATCGGTACCGAGCGGCACGAAGCCCGCCGCATCGATCTCCAGTTACGCGGACGTTGCGGACGCCAGGGCGACCCGGGCAGCAGCCGATTCTATCTGTCACTCGAAGACGATCTGATGCGGATCTTTGCCGGCGAGTGGGTCAAAAATGTGCTCACACGGCTCGGCATGCAGGAAGGCGAGGCGATCGAAAGCCGCATGGTAAGCCGCCGTGTAGAAGGGGCACAAAAAAAGGTCGAGGAACGCAACTTCGAAGTCCGTAAGAATCTGCTCGAATATGACGAAGTCATGGACGAACAGCGGAAACGCGTCTACGGCTACCGCCAGCGAATCCTCGATGGTGCGAACTGTCGCGACCTAATGCTCGATATGATCCACCAGCAGGTCGACGATCGACTGGCAATCTTTCTGGACCCAAACTATGGTGCGGACTCTTACGCGGTCGAAGCCGGCAAACGACTCGCCGTACAACTCGAACCACGCGACTACCATAATTGCGACGCCGCCGAGGCCGAACAAACGGCCCGCGAAGAGGCGGAACGGTTGGCGGAAACCCAAGTCTTGGATGCGATCGACGAGAATCTGCCTGACGAAGAAGATACGTCGGAATGGAATTGGGAGGCGCTGGCGAAGCTGCTCAATGTTCGCTGGAACATCAACGTGCGTGATCGCGATCTGAAAAAAATCGGTCGCGACCATTTGGCCGAGTCGTTAATCAAATCGGCTCGCGAAGCGATTACAAAAATCGATCTTACCGATTGCGCGCGCCTGATCGATCCGGATTACGGCATCACAACCACTTGCGATTGGGTCTGTACTAAATTTGGCATCGAACTCGATTCTCAAGAGGTTGGCCAACTCGAAACGCCGGCTGTCGTAGCGCTTGTGCATGAAAAGACTCTCGAAGCGTATGATGCTCGAGAGGCCGAATACCCGGTGCTGGCCGGGCTGATCCACTTCACGCAGCGCGATGCGCAAGGACACCGGCGGTACGATCGCGAGCAACTTGTCGCCTGGGCTCGCGAGCGGTTTGACGCCCAACTTAGCGTGGACGATCTGCGAAACAAGCATCGCGACGAGATTCGCACCATGCTGATCGGACACAGTCGAGCCAACAACCACCGGGCCGAGCAGATGCTCTCCGAAGGACACGCACGTGTCGAAAAGCTGTTTGCCGGCGCCGCCAGCCCCAGCGCGACGGCCGAGGCGGTCAGCGACGGCAACGGAGCCGTCGATGTCGAGTCGCAATGGTTCAAAGAGTCGATCGACTACGATCTTCCGCCAGACGAACTGGCCAAACTCGATCGCGA
>CAUYYY010000211.1:0-4405 GCA_963577165.1 Planctomycetota bacterium
GCGACGATGGCTCGGGTGTGTCGTCGCCGTTTAACTCTAAGGAAGCGATCACGTCGGGATTGAACCAGCTATTGTTTCTCTATGCCGGTTCGTGGCGTCGCCGGCCGACGGCCGAGCTGGAATTCGTGGATCTGGCCGTTACGGGCAGTTTGACGGGCACGACCAACCTGAGTGATCTGATGGGAACGATGCGGTCGGGCCGCGATCCGATGCGTCTCCCATCGAATGAGCGATACACCGTGGCGGCCCGGGTGCATGGGAAAGTCCAGCGCGACGATTTGTCGGATGAAACGACGGACGAGCCGACCGACGAACCGACGGACGGGCCCTCGGATGAAGTCGAAGCGTCCGAGAGCACCGACGACGCGGCGACCGACGTGTCGGCGGACGCCGACGATGATAAGAGTGCAACGCCAGACGCCGAATCGTCAGATATCGACATCAATGTGGTCTTGGTTGCCGATATCGATTGCGTCGCCCCGGCCTTTTTTCAGCTTCGGGCGTTGGGTTTCGATCGCGAAGCCGAGGTCAACTGGAATTTTCAAAACGTGGCGTTCGTGATGAATGTGCTCGACGTGCTGGCCGACGACGAACATCCGTTTGTGGAGATTCGCAAGCGTCGGCGTCAGCATCGGACGCTCACCAAGTTTGAAAAACGGACGGCGGAGGCGCGTAAAGACGCCACGACGAAAAGCCAAAAGTACGAGGACCAATTCAAGGCCGCGCTGGCCAAGGCCCAAGCGGGGTTTGAGAAGAAGGTCGACGAGATTCGCAAACGGGACGATTGGGATGAGAGAACCAAAAGGGCACGGCTGGAGATGGTTCGGCAAAACGAACAAAAGAAGCTGGCGACCAGCGAGCGGATGCTGAAGGACGATCGGGATAAGGAGATCAAGCGCATTGATCGCGATCTGTCGAGAAGCATTCAAAGCGAACAGGACCGATCGAAGCTGTGGGCCGCCTTGTTGCCGCCGATCTTTCCGATCGTGCTGGGGTTTTTCGTGTTTTTTCACCGTCGCAGCACGGAGCACGAAGGCGTGGCGAAATCTCGGATGAGATAAGGCGGAGGCGGAAGAATCGAAGAGTCGAAAAGTCCAAGAGTCAATAGGTGGAAAAAATGAACGAACAGACGAAAACGTTGACTTATATCGGTGTGGCGCTCGTTGTCGTGGCGATCGCCATGGTGACTCGGCCCAGCATTTCGGCCACTTCGCGTCCGCTTGGTATTCCGGATGTCCTCAACGACATCGATAACCCACTCGTTGCGCGGAGTATGCAGATCACCGAATACGACGAGGCCACGTCGACACTTCGCGAGTTTGCGGTGGCCGAGGTTGACGAGCTGTGGACGATCCCGTCGCATGAGAACTACCCGGCCGACGCCGAGAGCCAGATGGGCGAGGCGGCCAGCAGCGTAATGAATCTGAAGGTGCTCGACATGGTCAGCACCGATCGCAGCCGGCATGCCGACTATGGCGTGGTCGATCTGGATATTCGGCAGCTTCGGCCGGGAGCAACCGGCGTCGGCACGCGGGTGATAATGGAGAATGCCCAGGGCGAACAGATTGTTCATATGGTGATTGGCAAACAGGTTAAGGACCAGACGCAGCAGCGGTATGTCCGCCAAGTGGGCCGCGATGCGGTCTACGTTGTGAAGGTCGACCCGAGCAAGCTTTCAACGAAGTTCGAAGATTGGATCGAGGACGATCTGCTCAAACTGAGTACGTTGGACATCAAGCAAATCGAGTTGAAGGATTATTCGGCAAGTATGGAACTTGTCGTTGATCAAGGCGGGTTTCGTCCGGTGGTTAGTTGGGACCGTCGTAGTGAAATGACCGTTGCTTATGATGGCACAAAATCGGACTGGTCGTTGGCCACCTTCCGGCTCTTCGATTCGTCAACCAAGCAGATGGTTGACACTGAAATATCGGAGGATCAAGAGTTGGACACCGAGGTACTCAACGACCTTCGCGATGCGTTGGACGATTTGAAGATCGTCGACGTGGCTCGCAAGCCGGAGGGCATGAGCCGCGATTTGAAGGCCAGCGCTGACTTTCTCAACAATCGTGAGGCGTTGGCCAGCCTGCAGAGCAAAGGATACCTGCCTGTTCCGCTACCCGAGTCGCAAAATGAAGTGGAAATCCTCTCGGCCGAGGGCGAGGTGATTTGCCAAATGAAAAGCAGCGTCGAATACGTCTTGCGGTTCGGCTCCATTGCCGGCGACACTGCGGACGACGGCGCCGGCGAGACGTCTGACACCGGATTAAACCGGTACATTTTTCTGCTGGCCCGCTATAACGACGACGTGATTACCCAGCCGACGCTGGCCGAGTTACCCGACTTGCCGGAGGCAAAGCCCGAAAGCGTGAAAGACGCAGCGACGAAAGACGCGGCGGGCGAAGGTGAGGTCGCGGAGAAGCCTTCGGAAGGTGAACCAGCCGAAGAAATCGCTGAACAGGAAACTGATGGCGCGGCCGCCGAAGACGCCGCGGAAAACGATACCGACGAGACCGAGACGACGGACGAGGCCGATGCGGATGGGACAGATGCCGCGGAATCGGACGAAAAGTCGATCGAAGCGATCACGGCCGAGCGAAAGGAAATCGAAAAAGAGAACCAGGAGAAGCTTGACGAATATAACAAGAAAGTCAAAGAGGCGAAGGAGCAAGTTCAAAAGCTAAACGATCGGTTTGGCGATTGGTACTTTATCATTCCCGACAACGTCTACCAGAAGATTCACCTCAGCCACAGCACGATCATCAAGCAAAAGGACCCGCCCGAGGACGAGGCGAAGGACGACGAAGGAGATCCGCTCCAGTAAGCAAATCTTGTGGGGTGGGCCGAGTTCTGCGAGGCCCACGCGTCTCGCTTTGCTTTACACGGCAACTTCGTGGCCCAGTTGGCGCAGGCTCTCGATGGTATAAATGCCCGTGTCGTGTCCGTCGCTAAAGGCGATCGAATAGGCGTAGTTGCCGACCGGCTTCATGCCGAGCACCTTGAGCGGCGCGGCTTCGGCAGCCGAGAGGACGGGCAATTCCATCGAAGTGGGCGGCGGCGGCTTCCGTTTCTCACGACACGTGGCACAGGGACACGCCTCGCGCAGCTCGCCGAACGTGTATTCTCGTTGTGTCTGGTCGTTCCACTCGATTCGCAAGCGGTCGTCTGCGATCAGCTCAATCTTGGTCGGTTGCAGGTTCATTTGTTTTAAGTAGTAGCAAGTGGCAACAGTCGGGCTGCCTGCGTCGTAGCGATAGCTCAACTATGCATTCGTGGCTGATCTTCACCCTGGTCGATGATTGCGGCCTCGGCGGTAGCCAGTTCCTCGAGCCGCCCGAGCACCTCGGCTTCCGGCGCAAAGTCTTTGGCCAGTGTAACATACGCCGAGTGGTGGCGGGCTTCCGATTCGAACAAACTGCCGTAAAAATCGGCCAGCTCCGCGTCTCGCGGTCGCACGTGATCTCGCAGAATTGAAAACCGTTCGCACGAGCGAGCTTCGAACAGCCCGGCGACCAACAGCCGATCGACCGCGCGGCTCGGTTCCTGTTTGCGGACCAAGTCGTTGAGCTGGCGCCCGTAGGTGCTCGGCTTGAGTCGGCGGAAACGAATGCTACGCGCATTCAACAGGTCAATGACCAGGTGAAAGTGCTCGAGTTCCTCGTTGACGATGGTTGACATCTCGCGGCAGAGCGCAAGATTTTCGATGTAAGCGAACATCAGGTTCATCGCGGTGCCGGCCGCTTTCTTTTCGCAATGCGCCTGATCGATGAGAATCATGTCCAAGTGCTCATCGACTTGCCGCAGCCAGCGCTCGCCGGTGCTAGTCTTCAGATGCAGCATGTTGTGCCAGAGAGGAAGGGGAAATGACGAAATCTGAATGACGAAATCCGAAAAGAATCAGGGGTTTTTATCGCTCTCCGCTCTAGGCTCTCCACTCATCTCCGCCTCTTCCTCTTCCTTTAGTTGTCGTAATTTTCGCAGGTAGCCTCCGCATACCGTCTTGAGAAAGGTCACCGGATACCAACGTTTCATCAACCAGTAGAAACGCGCCTTGCGGCCCAGTACGACGAATAGTTTCTTGCTTGCGATTGCTCGAACGGCGGCGTCGGCCACATCCTCGGCGGTGAATCGTGCTCGACGCATGTACGTCGCGGCAATACTCCGCTGTCCGTCGCTTTGAAATCGACCTCCGTCGAGCAGATTCGTCTGAAAAAATGCGGGGCAGACAACCGTTACGCCCACGCCGTGCGGCCGCAATTCCGTGTACAGCGTTTCTGACAGCGACAGGATACCGGCCTTGCCCACGTTATAGGCGGCCATCGACGGGGCTGAGGAGATGGCTGCGAACGACGCGATGTTGATGATGTGCGATCGATCGGGATGGGCCTTCAACCAGTCAACCATCGTG
>CAUYYY010000212.1:0-4397 GCA_963577165.1 Planctomycetota bacterium
AACTTCGGCTGCCGAGAATAAACCAAACTCAAATGTAGTGACGACTTTGCACCCGCCACCCTAGAAAATAAGGTATGTCTGACGTCTTACTGGGGAACTTGGGTTAGGATGGCAGGGAGCGACAGTGTTGGGCCCGCAACTGCCGTTGTCAGTGAGGCGAAGGGCCGGGTATGATCCGCCACACCGTTGGCTGTCTGTACCGCACCGTCTGGACGGCACTGTAGCGAGTGCGGCAATATCCTTGAGACAGGAATCGAATCGGGTTCAATGCAGTCGAGATTCATCGTTTTTTGCCGGGCGATGGTGATGCTGATCGCGTTGATCGGCCTGCCGGCGCTGGCGATTTGGGGACTCGATCGACCGATTCCTCCGATCGTCACGGATTGGCTCGCTCGGATCCAAGTGGTGTTGGCCAAGCGCGGTTTGGTCAGCCCACCGGCCAGCCGAACCACTGCCGCAGAGAGCGTGGACATGATCGCCGGTGCTGGCGATTTGGCCTACCCTGCAATAAAGGGCCCCGCAACGAAACGGACCATCGGTGATCTGCGGGCGATCCAAGTCGGACCGGTCGAGAGCGTATCGGTTTGGCCAGCAACGGATCGTGCCGGGCTAAAGGGGCCGCCGATCGTAACGCCGGTTTCTGCGGAGTCTGTCGCAGAGCCGCCGTCAAAGGCGGGACAGTCGGAGCCGATGCTTGCGATTGAGCGACGGTTGCGGCAACTTGGGGCAAATCACTACCTGCTGGAACGATGGGGCGGCGATCAAAGGCTCTATCGGTTTCGGTGCGAAATGCCGTTTCTCGGACAGGCCGGATTCCATCACCATTTCGAAGCGACTGCCGAGAGCCCGCTGCGGGCGATGACCGAAGTATTGGAAAAAGTCGACGCTTGGCAGACGACCACCGCGCGGCGGGCCAGAGCGATGGTACGCTGACTGGAAACTGTAGGGAACGCCCTGTTTTCAGCACCCCGGCTGCTGCATCAAGAAAATCGCGGAAAGCTCTTTTGTCAGCAGCCGGGGTGCTTCCGATTGCGCCGGAGTGGCCACGGAAGCACGTTCCCTACAGGGCTCCGCCGGGGTATGTTGGCGGTATGCGTCAATTGAATCCATCCCTGGGCCGGCGGTTACGGAGCGCGAGCCTTCGTTATCAGTCCCCGCTTTGCGGTGAAAAAACCGCGGCAAAAGTGGGATCAGCCACCCAACGTCGGACATTGCGTCGACCGACGCCCTCCGACCAACCCGTGGTCGCCGCCCTGATCGGCGGCAACGTGAAGGAGCGGGCCGCTCGGCTCGAAGCGGTACTTTTTCTGGCCCGGCGGCCACTATCGAGCCGAAAATTATCTCAATTGGCCAATTTGGCAGATGGGACCGAAGCGCGTACACTAGTTCAGCAGCTAAGACAGCGGTATGACGGGCGAAATGCGGCGTTCCAGGTGGAAGAAGTGGGTGGAGGTTATCAGCTATTAACCCGCGGCCAGTTCGCTCCCTGGCTGCGACGGTTGCAGTCGCCGCCAGCGGAAGTTCGCTTGTCGGCTCCGGCCATGGAAACGCTGGCCATCGTCGCCTATCGTGGACCCGTGTTGCGGGCCGAGGTCGAGTCGGTCCGCGGTGTCCAATGTGGCGAGATTTTGCGTCAATTGATGGAGCGGGATTTAGTACGGATTGCAGGCCGGGCAGAAGAATTGGGCCGTCCGTTCCTCTACGCCGCCACAAAGCGGTTTTTACAGATTTTTGGACTTCGCAGCTTGGAGGAGTTACCTCGAGCGGAGCAGTTGCGAGCGGAACGCCCAATGGCAAAATCAGAGGTTGAAAACAGCTTACCCGATGGTCAAGATAACGGGACAAGTAAGGCGGCGATACGTGACCCGAAGGAGTCTGCGGAGATGGACGAAGATATGACGCGTTCAACAGGTGGCCAGTTGCCCGACGAAGAGCGTCCGGTGCTCGTCAACCGCCCCGAGGACGAAAAAAGCGACGAGGACGAATACGAGTATGTCGACGAGGACGAAGAAGAGGATGATGAGTACGAGGATGGCGAAGAAACCGACGCCGAGTCCGACGAGGAAGAGTACGAGTATGAAGAGGTCGATGACCTCGAGGAAGATAACGAAGAAGATGAAGACGATGAGTGGGAAGAAGTCGACGAGGACGAAGAGGAAGACGCGGAGTACGAATACGAATATGAAGACGACGAAGAGGATTGATGTTTTCGTAAAAGTAGGGAACGGGCCTCCGTGCCGTTCCGCGCCCGGGTACACGCGATCCACTTCGGCGCCACGGAACGCCACAGAGGGCGTTCCCTACAGCCGCTTAATCCTCGATCTTAAACAGCCGCCTGAGCACATCGAGCAGCCGGTGCGGCGGTCCATTGCGAGATTCGTCGCGGAGCGATTCGAGCGGCGGATGCAGCAGTTTGTTTACAAGCCGGTCCGCAAACTGAGCGATCTTGTCGCGCTGGTGTTGATCGATGTCGGGCAGTTTGTGAAACAGGCGTTCAAGCTCTTGGTTCTTGGGGTCTTGCCAGAGGCGGCGCAAGCGGGCGATTGTGGGCCCGGTTGCCCGGCGGTGCCAATCGGCCATGAACCGTCGGGTTTCTTCTTCGACGATGCTCAGTGCGGCGGGCAGTTCTTTCTTCCGCTCGTGGCGATTGCGCCCGCAGGCCTCGGACAGGTCGTCGATGCAGTAAAGGTACACGCCCAAGAACCGACCGACCTCGGCTTCGACATCGCGGGGGATCGCCAGATCGAGAATGAACAGGGGTCGTTGGCGCCGGTGGGGATCGACGTGGAGGCGGTAGTTCTCGGCGGTGAGGATCGGCTCGCTGGCGCCGGTCGTGCTAATGACCAGATCGGAGACGGAGATGGCCGAGTGAAGCATTCGCCACGGCTCGCTTTGGCCCGAAAATCGACGCGCCAGTTCGGCGGCCCGCTCCGGATTGTGATTAATGACCGTGATGTCGCGAGCCCCGAGATCTTGCAGGTAGTGCAACGTTTCTTCGGCCGTATCGCCGGCCCCCACGACGAGCACCTTTTTGTCGTCAAAACGCTCGAATATCTGGCTGGCAAAATCGGTGACCGCGACGCTGGCGATGCTCACCCGTCGGTTGTGGACGGTCGTTTCCTGGATCACACGTCGCGCCACCTTGACCGCCGCTTGAAACGCGCCGTGAGTTATCGGTCCGGCGCTGTTCCGCTCGGTGGCAATCTTGTAAGCCTGTTTGACTTGTGCCAGAATCTGCGGTTCGCCGACGACCATGCTATCGAGGCTCGAGGCGACGGCAAACAAATGCCGAACTGCGTCCTCGCCGGATTGATCAAACAGATCGGCGGCGATCGAGTCGACCGATAGGTGATGATAATCGGCGAGGAAGCCGGCTATATCGCGGTGCGAGAGCACGCGGTCGTGTGTTTCCGTGGCGGCGTAAAACTCGACCCGATTGCAGGTCGACAGGAGCACCGCCTCAGTATCGGGAAACTGCCGTTTCCAGAGGTCCAAGGCCTCGCCCGCCTGATCCGCGCTAAAGGCCAACTGCTCTCGCATCGCGACCGACGAATGTTGGTGAGAGCAGCCGACCACGCGCAGAGTCATCGGGCACCTCCGGCGGAGGGCGGAGAGCGGAGAGCGGAGAGCCTAGAATCGGCCGGCCCAGACTCATGGTAGGAAGACCTAGACCCGTGTTGGGAATTGGCCCCAGGGTGAGAATCGGCCCACAGCAATAGCGCGAGCGTGACGGCCAACAACACGAACGTGGCCAAGTTCAAATAGGCCGTTTTGCGACCTCGTCGGGCGGGCGGATAGGCCAAGCGGAACGCCTCGGCCGCTAAGAGCCAAAGAAACACGGCCGACAGACCCGCCACGACCGGATTGGACCAAAACGCAAACGCATTGGCCTCGCCGTCCGGGCCGATGCGGTTGAGGACCAAGCCCGAGGAGAGGCCGATTCCGACAAACACGGCGCTGAAAATGAGCGAACGATTGTTGACCCGTTCGAGCCATTCGAGCGAGGGCAAGCGAAAGCCACGTCCGGCAGGAAGTTTGGTTTTGAGTCGGTAGCTTTCCACCAGGTACATCACGGCCGCTAACAGCCCCACCAAGACGGCCACCGTGCCGAGCAACAGAAAACTGCCGTGCAGATTTCCCCAAAAATGATGAGCCCGATCGGGCGAAAAGGGCTCTTGGCTGGCCCATTGGGCCAAGCCGATCAGGACCAGCACGAGCGGCAACACAAACAGTCCGGTCGAGACCTTCGGGTAATACAGCGCATGCAGTAAATAAACGACGACCAACAACCAAGCGGCAAGCAGGCACCAATCGTACGGGCTGGAGAGTGGCGAGGCATGGGCGTCGGCCGCTCGGGTTGCCAGATAGGCGGTCTGAGCCACGAGTCCCGCGCCGGT
>CAUYYY010000213.1:0-4381 GCA_963577165.1 Planctomycetota bacterium
CGACGATTTGCCGGACGGCGGTGCAAGTCACTACCGGCAGTGCGTACTAGCAGTGCAACGTCGTACGCCGGACGTATCGATCGAACTGCTATCGAGCGATCTGGACGGCAATTTCACGGCTCTTGAGCAGCTTCTCGATGGCCTTCCGCTGGCCGTGTTTGCTCACAATGTGGAATGCGTCGAGCGGCTTGACGAGTTGGTACGCGACCCTCGTGCGTCATTCCAGCAAAGCCTGGAAGTTTTGGCAAAAAGTAAGTGCTATCGCTCCGATCTTTACACGAAAAGCAGCTTAATGATCGGACTTGGGGAAACCAATGCCGAGGTTAGTGATGCGATGCGGCGGTTGCGCGAAGTCGATGTCGACCTGCTCACGCTCGGCCAGTATATCGCCCCCGGACGGCCAGGAAGCCGCTTTTTGGAAGTGGATCGCTACGTTCCGCCCGAACAATTTGCCCGTTGGGCGGAAGAAGCTCGCAAGCTGGGCTTTCTAGCAGTAGCCTCAGCCCCTATGGTACGCAGTTCATTTCAGGCCGGTGCGTTGCTAGCAGAGGCCCAGGCGGGCCAGAGAATCGCTCAGCGAGCGGATGAAGGGCGAGGAAGCCGGAGTTCATCAGCAATGCCAGACATCCACGATCAACCAGACGCCCACGATCAAGTCTCCGTATCTGTCGATGTGTTGGTGGCATCGGCCGCAGAACTTCACACCTCCGTTGGACATAGGGCCACTGGACTTCAGGAAGCAGATGCCAAGAACCGGAGACGCGATGTCTGATTCGCACTACAGAATCGAGAATCCTGCGGATGCCGACCCCGAGCTGCTGGCGCTGCCGGGGAGCGAAGCGGAAACGTTACAGCTGCATGTGCCCGACGCGCCGCATCGGCTCGGGCAAGAGCCCCGATTCAGTCGGTTCACGCAGCAGCCGGGCGATCTGGATCGTCCTGACCCGTTGGAACGGTACGATTTACTGCGGCCCCATGCGACGGGTCTCGTCCGTGTGCTGGGCGACGATGCCCGGGCGAGAGGACCTTGGAATCCTCAACTGCCGGCGGCCACGCTGCGCGAGGCGTTGGAGCTGATGATCCTGACGTACAAGTTTGATTGTCGCATGATGACGATGCAGCGACAGGGGCGACTGTCGTTTTATCTAGAAAGCCGCGGCGAGGAGGCGGTGGCCATCGGCGGTGGCATGGCGATGCGCAGCACCGATCTGCTGATTCCGGCTTATCGCCAGCAGGGTCTGTTTCTGTTACGCGGTATGCCGCTACTTCAAATGATGAGTCAGTGCATCGGCAACCAGCAAGACAACAGCAAGGGCCGGCAGATGCCGGTCCATTACAGTTGGAAGAAAAGCCATCTTTATTCGATTTCGAGCCCTGTCGGTACGCAGTTTTCTCAGGCAGTCGGTGCCGCCATGGCCACTGCGTACCGTGGCGAGCAACAGGTCACCAGTACTTGGATCGGCGACGGCACCGCGGCTCAGGGCGACTTTCATTACGGATTGAATTTTGCTTCCGTCTATCGGCCGCCCGTCTTACTGAACGTGGTGAACAACCAATGGGCAATTAGCACACATCGCAATACGGCCACCGGAGGTAAAACGTTTGCCGCGCGGGCCGAGGCGTACGGGATGCCGGGCATCCGGGTCGACGGCAACGATTTTTTGGCCGTCTACGCCGTAACACGCTGGGCCGCTCAGCGGGCACGCAGTGGAGGCGGAGCGACATTGATCGAGTTGCTGACGTATCGCTCTGGAGCACATTCCTCGAGCGATGATCCGAACTGTTATCGGCCCGGAGACGAAGGGCGTCTCTGGCCAGGGGGCGATCCGATCGATCGTCTCTCAGAACACTTAATCCAGTTAGGCCAATGGTCGGAAACGAGACAGCGGGAGCTCGAGGCACGTTTTGAAAAGAGAGTCGCCACAGCCTATAAGGAAGCCGAATGTATCGGCTCGCTCTCCTCCGGGCCTTATCCGCCCGGCGAAACACTGGTTGACGACGTCTATCAAAACGTCCCGCCCCATTTGCAGCGACAGCGAGAGCAGATTCGCAGAAAATGTGGTTGAGCGCCGGCCCAGATTTTCCAGTTCTGAGGCGGCGATTAGGCTCTGCCCCAGCCACTCGACAAGGTCATGGACGACACGATGGCTGAAATGAGCATGATCCAGGCCGTATGCTCGGCCCTCGACGTGATGCTCTCTCGCGACGAGAGCGTTTGTATATTCGGTGAAGACGTGGGATATTTTGGCGGCGTGTTTCGGGCTACGCAGGGGCTCCAAAAGAAACATGGGGCAAACCGCGTGTTCGATACCCCGTTGGCCGAAGGGGGCATCATTGCCACAGCCATCGGAATGGGAATCAACGGGCTGCGGCCCGTGCCTGAAATCCAATTTGCGGATTACATCTATCCCGGTTTCGATCAGATCACCAATGAACTGGCCAAGCTACGGTATCGTAGCGGCGGCGAATGGTCGGCTCCGGTGACGATTCGAGCCGCCTGCGGAGCCGGGATTCGGGGCGGCCTCTACCACAGCCAGTCGCCCGAGGCTTACTTTACCCACACGGCGGGCCTGTGTGTGGTCATGCCGTCCAATCCGATCGATGCCAAGGGACTTTTGATCAGTAGCATCGAGTCGGACGATCCGGTCCTGTTCTTCGAGCCCAAGCGTCTGTACCGGGGTCGCTTCGACGGCGATCGAGAACATGTGCCCAGTTGGCACGGATGTCCGGAGGCCGAGGTGCCTGCAGGCCACTTTTCAACACCCCTGGGCAAAGCACGCATCGTGCGCGAAGGAACCGATGCTACCGTCATTTCCTGGGGTACGATGGTCCACGTGTCGGAAGCAGCCATTCGCGAATCGGGGCTCTCGGTCGAGTTGATCGATCTACGCACCCTGATCCCCATGGATCTGGAAACCATTGTCAAATCAGTGCAAAAGACCGGGCGCTGTGTTGTCGTCCACGAGGCGCCGCGCACCAGCGGTTTTGGCGCCGAGGTCGTGGCATCCCTCCAGGAGGAATGCTTCTGGCATCTCAGCGCTCCGATTCAGCGCGTTACGGGCTGGGACACCCCGGTTCCTCACACCCAAGAGTGGGACTATATGCCCAGTCGGAAGCAAATTCACGATGCCCTTAAGGAAGTCATGCGGAAGTGATCTGTGAAAATCAATCAACTGAGGTGTATCACGCGAGATGAATCAATTCGTTTTTAAGCTGCCCGACCTCGGTGAGGGCGTGATCGAAGGTGAAATCGTTGCTTGGCACGTCCAGTCAGGCGATTTGGTTCGCGAAGATCAGCCGCTGGTCGATGTGATGACTGACAAAGCGACGGTTACGATCCCCAGCATCGTAAGCGGCCGAGTCATCAAACGGAGCGGAAACATCGGCGATGTCATCTCGGTCGGCAACGATCTGGTTGGGTTTGAAACAGAAGCAGACCCGTCGGCGCCACGAGGCCACGTGCCCGTACCACATGTTTTCGATCTCTCGGCCGAACCGGTTCGGACCTCGACGAGGGTCGAGTCTTCGGTGGCTCAAGGCACCTGCACTCCTCTGGCCAGCCCCGCCGTTCGCCGCCAAGCGCGAGACCACGGTGTCGAATTGTCTCAGGTGGTCGGTACGGGGCCTGGCGGGCGCGTGACCGATGCCGACGTAAAGCAATATCTGGCATCGGGCATGTTGTCGTCGGACGGCTCCGACGTGGCGAGTTCCAACGGCAACGGGATCACCGAGATTCCTCTGGCCGGGCTTCGTCGTCATATCGCCGACAAGATGGTGCTGAGTGCCAAGCACATCCCACACTTTACCTACATCGAAGAGGTCGACATTACGGAGCTAGCCAAACTGCGCCAACATCTTAATGCACAGCGGTCTACCGAAAAATCGAAAGTGACCTACCTGCCTCTGATGATGCTGGCTTTGGTCAAAGCGATTCGCAAGCATCCACAACTCAACGCACATTACGATGAACAGCGGGAAGTTATCACGCAGTTCGAGGCCATTCATTTGGGAATTGCCACACAGACCGAACGTGGACTTTATGTCCCGGTCGTTCGACACGTGGAGAAAATGGATATTTGGCAGGCGACCCGAGAGATGCGGCGACTGGCTGAAGCAACCAAGCGCAACACCGTCGGGCGCGAGGAACTCACCGGGTCAACGTTCACGATCAGCAGCCTGGGTCCGCTGGGTGGATTGGCCGCCACGCCGATCATCAATCCTCCAGAAGTCGCCATCTTGGCCGTTCACAAGGCCGAAGATCGGCCGGTTGTCCGTGACGGAGAGATCGTGATTCGTCATATGATCAATCTATCGGCCTCGTTCGATCATCGCGTCGTCGACGGCGCCAACGGTGCGATGCTCATTCAGACCCTCAAGGCCT
>CAUYYY010000214.1:0-4369 GCA_963577165.1 Planctomycetota bacterium
ATCGGATTACCACCGTTTGGCGGTTCCTGGAGTAAGTGGTACCTTGCGCTCGGCGCGGCGGATGCTTATCGATGGCCGTTCGTCGCGGTGCTCATGATCAGTTCTCTTTTGAACATCGCTTACCTGATGCCGATCGTAGTGCGTGGTTTCTTCTTCGCCCCCGTTGATGGTCCTGAACGGCCGAGGATCCAAGAAGCACCGATGTTTTGCGTCATCCCGTTGTGCGTTACGGCCACGGCAGGTCTCGCTCTGTTTTTCTTCGCGGATCGGATTTACCAGTTGCTGACACCTATCGCCCCCCCTGGCGGGTAATTGATGGATCGCATCATGAATTCAGAAAACAAATACTGGCTCGACGATCCTCGCAACGTCAACAAGATTGTCTACGCGCTGTACGCCATCTGTGCGCTGCTCGTGGGTGCCGACCTCGTTTATCACAAGCACATCCACTTCACTTACGAAAACGAAGCCTACAACTTCGAGGACTGGTTCGGCTTTTTCGGTTTCTTTGGCTTCGTCGCGTGCGTGGGCTTAGTGCTAGCCGCCAGATTATTACGCATCGTTCTGAAGCGCGAGGAAGACTACTATGATCAATAGTCTGCCTCCCGGCATGATCCTGATTGTCGGCGCGCTGATTGTTCCATTGTTGCGCGGTCGGTCGCAACAAGCGGCGTTACTGCTGCTGCCAACACTCAGCGCCCTGCACCTCGTCTTGTTCCTGCCCGAGGGGACGTCGATTGGGCTCGAGTTATTTAGTTACGAGCTGACCCCGATCCACATCGATCGACTCAGCTTGGTCTGGGGCTACATCTTTCACATTGCGGCGTTTGTCAGCGCGCTCTACGCACTGCACGTGAAAGACTCGGTTCAGCATGTTTCGGCGTTGGTCTACGCCGGGGCGGCGATCGGAGCGGTTTTCGCCGGCGACCTGATCACGCTATTCGTCTATTGGGAGTTGACTGCTGTCTCGTCGGTGTTCCTGATCTGGGCCACCCGCAGTGAGCGGTCTTATCGCGCGGGAATGCGATACTTGATTATCCAGGTCGGATCAGGGGTGATTCTGCTGTCTGGGATCTTGTTTCACCTCTCGGATCCGGAATCCCTGCGACAAGTGAGCACGTCCACGGGAAAGCCACTCATATCACTGGCGTTTGATCGGCCCTTTCACGAATTCCTGGGGGCAACTTCCGCAGGATCTTTCTTGGGACTGAATTCACTGGGGACCGTTCTGATCTTTATCGCATTCGGCATCAAGGCCGCGTTTCCTTTGCTGCATAACTGGCTATCCGACGCTTATCCCGAGGCCACTCCCACTGGCACGGTCTTCCTTAGCGCTTTCACAACCAAGCTGGCGATCTATGCTTTGGCGAGGGGCTTTCCCGGCACGGAGATCCTGATTTACATCGGCGCTGCGATGACGGCCTTCCCTATATTTTATGCCGTGATCGAAAATGATCTGCGTCGCGTGCTGGCTTACAGTCTGAACAACCAGCTTGGTTTCATGGTTGTGGGGGTCGGCATCGGAACGTCGCTGTCGATCAATGGCACCGCGTCGCATGCCTTTGCCCACATCCTTTACAAGGCCTTGCTGTTCATGTCCATGGGCGCGGTATTGTACCGGACGGGAACGATCAAGGGCTCGGAGCTCGGTGGGCTTTACAAATCGATGCCCTGGACCGCCGGCTTTTGCATCGTCGGCGCGGCGTCCATCTCCGCGTTCCCACTGTTCAGCGGATTCGTCACTAAGTCTTTGATCCTGACCGCGGCAGCTCAAGAGCACCATATTGTGGTTTGGCTAGTCTTACTCTTCGCCTCAGCCGGCGTCTTTCACCATTCAGGTATCAAGATTCCGTACTTCGCCTTTTTCGCCCACGATTCAGGCAAACGAGTGAAGGAAGCACCGCTGAACATGCTCATCGCCATGGCGATTGCCGCCGCGCTCTGCATCTTAATCGGCATCCTGCCAGGCCCGCTCTATTCCATCCTGCCGTATCAAGACGTTGTTGTGGAACATGTAACGATCAAAATCTTGGACCACAGCGTCTATACGACGACGCATGTGATCACACAACTGCAGCTCCTGCTGTGGTCCGCGTTGGCGTTTACGGTGTTGAATCGCTGGAAGATTGGAGGGGCGGCCATCTATCCGCCCGAGTTGCCGTCGATCAACCTGGACACTGACTGGGTCTACCGGAAGCCACTCCCGGCGACCGTCGCCTGGCTGTACCGAACGGGTGTCCAGATTCGCGCCGCGGTGGTTCGGGTTATGATGGCCCAGCTGAACCAAGAATTGTCCTGGGTTCAAAAACAGTGTGGTCCGTCTGGGCCCCTAGGCGGTAGCTGGACGACCGGCGGGATGGTGATCTGGGTCGCGATATTGCTGGTAGCCTACCTGTTTCTCTACTACCTGTAGAGGACAAAAGAAAAGAGCTTTTCGAGGGCCGCCGCTGGGAAGCCGACAATGCCGAAGAATGGATGGCTTTGGCCTAGCAGAAGGTCAGCCTGCTTTACCAAACATGCTGGACAAATCCCGAGCCGATAATCTATTCACGCTATCAGAAAACATGGCCGGACGCCGCGGCTTGACGCGAACTAGGAGGAGTGGTAATTTAGCCTGCTGGAAAACCAACTCTATCTTTTTGCCCACAATCTGACACGAGAGCGAACGATGGCCACTTTTAAACCCCGTCGAGCGGCGGCCGCCAAACGCGCAACGCTATGGATGTTCGAAAAGCTCAACACGATCCGTGCATCTATCCATTTATGGCGTGCGTAGTCTTTCGCAGTGGCGTAAAGCTTGGTTGGCAGGTGCTTCTTACGCTGCTGGGTCTTGCGTTGGGGATCGCCTTCGGGGTCCTTCACACAGTTCACAAGAGGGTGAGTATCCAAGCGACGAGAACGGTAGGGTCAACATCAAAAGCAAATTCAATGCGATGAAGTTGTTTAAATAAGATGGGTGAGTTATGCATAACATGTTGTGTATTCTAACTCAATGTGTGTGAAACGTATTATTGGCATTTAATTCAAAATAGGGAGAAACGACAAGTGGACACGTTGATCAAGCGCGGAGTGATGTATTGTACAGCGATAACTTGTGCATTGACGATTTTCGCCGCGCCGGCAATGGCGCAAACGCCTGTTGCTGGTGCCGGTGGCTTCAGCATGAACCTCGGTACTGCCATAGGTGCTGGCCTCGTGCTTGTCGGCGCAGGGTTGGGAATCGGCCGGATTGGTAGTTCGGCCGTCGAGAGCATTGCACGGCAGCCAGAAGCCGCGGCGAATATTCAGACTGCGATGATCATTTCCGCGGCATTGATCGAAGGGGCAACGTTTTTTGCTTTGATCGTCTGTATGTTGTTCAATAATTAAACGAATACTCGTCGGATTGGGTGACCAAGTTCATACAGCAGCTGCCACATGGCATGCTGTTGAGGTTGCACGGTGTAACGGTGACGGGTCTTGCGATTCTTGACGTTACTCGGTTGAGGCGTGTCGGACCCCATCCGATTGGGGGTGGCGAATCAGCTCCGCGTTTTTTCAGATAACAACCGATCAATCACTACGTCCGCATTACCCTGGCCGCCGATGACGACAGCATCGCCGCTAGGGATCCGGCGACTTTGCACATTCATCGATGCCAATACGCGTTAGCCTCCGCGCGTGTTTAACCACCCAACCGTTTGATACACCACTGGGTTTTTAGATCCCGAAAAATGGAGCCGGTGATGGGTGATATTCGTGCCGCGGTGATGGATCGCATCGATGGGTGTGGATCACACGATTAGCGCTGCGTCACCAGAAGAGAGAATCCATGCGGTACGCGAGCTGACTCACGGTCGGGGTGCCGATGTCACGATCGAAGCGTCCGGCAACCCGCGTGCGGTCTCCGAGGGGCTTGATATCACGCGGGAGCCGGTACCTATGTGATTGTCGGCCAATACGCCGGGGACGTGGCGATCAACCCGCACTGGCAAATCAACAAAAAGCATGTCGACATTCGGGGCACCTGGGGCGTCGATTATAGCCACTTTTACCGCACCGTCCAACTAATGAGCAAACATCAAGACCGATTTATGTGGAGAGACTTGATTACGCAAGTCCACGACCTCAATACGGTTCAACAGGCGCTTGAGGATGTCGAGGCGCTTCGGGTCTTCAAGGCGGTCATTGCGCCGAACTAGCCCGTATCCCGATATCCCGTAAAAAAAGGTGAGAAAATGGGTTGCTGCGAGGTCCTCAATGTTTAGTATGAAGGGTGCGAAATGGCTATTGGAATCGGGCCTCCGAGATTGTCGTACGCAATGAGAAAGTGCGAAGTCGAAAATCGCGGCGCCGTCCACGGTGGTTCATCACGGATAGTCGATTCGTT
>CAUYYY010000215.1:0-4361 GCA_963577165.1 Planctomycetota bacterium
CCGTTCCAGATTCCAGCCGGGGGTCGGCACCGGGAATGTTGTGGCGGCGAACATCGATCGCCAACGTGGCCTGCGGCAGCAAATCCACCGTCGCGCGGTCGGCTGCCAACCCTAATAACACAAGCCGTACCACGTTAGGCGTCGTATTCGTCACGATGACGCGACCATAGGTCACGTCGATCGTTTGCGGCTCAGTGCGTCGGGGAAACACGATCAGTGTTCCGCCGATAATCTCGACTAGGGCCCCGTTGCCTAGTGAAATACTCGGCCGAAAAGTCGGCAACGCCAACAAACGGTCTTTGGCATGCACCGCGGCCCGCGTTGGCAGTCGCCGCCATTCACTGATTTCGTTCTCGTATCGAAGCAGAATCAGCTTCTGATCGCCATACGTGCCGACCAGCGTCTCGTTGACCGGCGGCGACGTCTCGGTCCCATCCACGGCCGCATCAGCCACCTCGTCCGATAACTCATCGTCCGGTGGTAACTCGATCGACCCGTCTGTTTCGGCGTCCCCATCGTTGTCGACCGGAATTTTGGCAGATATCCCTTCCAACGGCTCGTCCATTGGCTCGATCGCAGCCGGTGGTTCGGTTGCCGGGGCAGGGGTGTGTTCGCTCTGCTCTACCAAAGCGACGTCAGCCGGTGAAGTCGGTTCCGTGGGCACCGTTTCAACCTTTGCTTCCGTCTCAACCTTTGGCGGCGCAGCATCGTCAAGCGGCGCAGGATCGTTCGCCATCTGGCCACGATCTGCCACGTTCCCACCCTCACCGCCGGTCAGCAGTCCGAGCGGATCAAAGAATGCCGCCACCGCGAGAATGGTCGCCGCCACGATCAGCATCGCCAGCACACGCCGTTTTCTTGCCCGGGCCGACTCGCGCAAATAATCGGGTACTTCAGGCTTCTGTCGGCGAGATGTCTCATTCGCCACGCTCTGGGCGGCGGCCACGCCGTGCGGCAGGTCGGCACGACGTTGCAGTATCTGCTCGGCCTGTTCACAAATCGCGTACATCCGCGTCCGCATGTCCGGATCAATTTCCGCCGCTTCGCCCAGCACCAGCGTCAGAATCTGGTGGCAGGCGGCTGCTTCGGCCAGTTGGATGTCCGATTCCAAGCAGGCTCGCTCAAAATCGGCCACCCGTTCCGGAGCCAACGAATTGTCCAGGTACTCGGCCACCGTGTTCGCGTCCTGCCCCATGCCACGGCCCAGCACCGGCGGAGCGCCGAGTCGCAACCGACCCATCATATCCCGCATTCGATGGACCAATTCCGTCGCAAACTCGCTCTCCTTAATTTTTTGCCCGATCTCTTCCCGGTCCTCCGGTTCAAGAATGTCGTCCAGATAGGCCAGCATGGTTCGTAATGTGAGTCGCATGGTATTGCCTTTTCGAAAATCGGGACTGGCTTCAAAACGCGCGGGCGGGCCACCTTTTATTTAGTGGCATCTGCCCACACATTTCGTGCAAGAATTCTAGAAAAATTCTGCCGGGGCCTCAGTCAGCACCTCGGCTGCTGACGAAGCAAAAAGAAACGCGAGCCGCGGGGCTTGTCCCCGCGCTAGTGACCCAGCAGCCGCACGTGCTTCCAAATGCGGGCGGGTGGTGCATGAAGGGAACATCAGTCGACGGCGCCGAGATGCTGTATTCGGGTCAATGGCCGCTGGCCGTTGCCAATAGCTGCGAGCGGACGACTCGCCGGAAGGAGCCCCATGTGTTACCCGTGCCGGCAGTTACCTCGGCTTGGCCTGTCGGACAGAAAGCGATCAGCGATAGGAGAGAAAACATCCCTTCCAGCGATGCCACCACCAGTGGATGCAGCGTCGGCGCATGTTGTGGGCCGAGCGTCCATTGGCCGGTCTTTTCCCAACCGTCTGCCGTTCGTACCCAATGACCGTCGATCGTGACGGTTGCCCTGCTCGTGGCTGCCTTGCTCATGGGTGTTCCTTCCACCTGGCAAGCCAGAGAGCCGATTCCCCATAAAATCAACGAAAACCCGATGACCAGTCGCACGGCTCCGACCTCCCAGTACTCTTGTAATAACAGCTTGACGGTTGCTTGTCACCAACTCGATGTTCAGGATATCTGCAACTAACGTTCCAGTCCCGCTGTCCGGTTCACCACCGGTCGCCCTAAGTGCCGGCCGCTCATAAGCTTGGCGCTTTGCATCCGGCCGCCCCGCCTCATCAACGAGGGTGCGTCGGTACAACCGGCCTGGCCCGGACATGCCGCGAAAAAACACCACAGATTGCGACCCCCCCCTCATTTGCCTAGGCACCGGCAGTGATCTAGGTTTTCACAGTGAACTGGGACATAGGGATCACTATGCCCCAGAACTGGCGTTCTCCAAGCACGATGTTTGCGGGGCTCCACTGCTCAACATTCACCCATATTTGATTTGGCACCGAGGCGACGATGGCGAATACAACGGTCAACCCCACAGTTGATTTACACGAGGTTCTCAAAGGCGCACAATTGGCGGCACTTCCGCAGAGTGCGATTCGTTTGCTTGATCTTTCCAAGGATCCGGACAACGGACCGGCCGAGTTTGCCGTAACGATCGAAGCCGATCCCGGTCTGACCAGCCAAGTCTTGCAATTCGTCAACTCGTCGTACTTTGGCTTCTCCCGCGAGATCGCCACGGTGAAATTGGCCATCACGCTGGTCGGGATTCGCACGATCAAAAACTTCGCCCTCTGGAGCGACGTGTTCAGCTTGATGCCGAACCCCAAGTGTGGTGCGCTGGACGTCAAGCGGCTCTGGCAAGACTCGCTTTCGCGTGCCCTGTTTTCTCGCGCGCTCGGTAAAGCGCTCGGCCTGAAAGATGCCGAGGAAGCATTCGCTGCCGCCCTGTTGCAGGACATGGCTGTGCCGCTACTGGCCAAGGAACTTCCCCAAGAGTATTCCGAACTGTTCGAGAAGCGAGCCACCGACGGGGCAAAGCTTTCTGAGCTGGAACGGGAAAAATTCGGTTGGACCCATGCTGATGCCGCCACCGAAATTGCCCAAACTTGGAATCTGCCCGCCGATTTCGCCCGACTCATCAGCGGCCACACCGACATCGAGGCGGTGCTGGCGCAGGGTGATGCCCAACCCGACCAGTTGGCCGTGGCGCTCTCGGCACTATTGCCGTCGTCGAGCGACGAAACCTGGACCGAAGTGGACCAGTTCGAAGCTGCCTATGCACAGATCAAGAACGAACAGTGCCCTGCCATCTTGGATTTGCTCGAACAGATCGACACCGACTTCGCCGACTTCGCCCCGGTTCTCAACATGACCGCACCCGCCAAGACGCTGCTCGATTATTACAACGAGGCTCAGGAATCCTAAAAGTCCAGGGCCCTTTTTCAACAGACTGCTAACAGCTCAGGGAGGGCCATCCCTGGGCTTCGGGCGCGATTCTCTTGGCTTCTCGCGTAGCATCCGTTCCGCCGCGCCCCTTGCCTGGCCTGTCTAATCCACATGTCCACGCCATTTGCCATGGGGCCGTTAGTGATTAGGCTGCCCCACTTTGCGCACTAAAGTGAACGCGTGATTTGGAGGTTGTCTTTTCGCCGGGTAGAATAGAGATAGTCCCGTGCTTGCGCTGTGTCGCGAGCCGGTGGGCGCTTGTCCGTGTTCTTTTTCAAAAACTCGCGAACCACCTGTGTGCGCAAGAATTATGTCGCCCGAAGAGCGTATCCGCCGCGAGCAAATCATCCGCCAGGCTGAAGGCTACCTGGAACTGGGGATGCCAGAGCACACACTCGAGTCGCTGGCCGAGTTCACACTTCACCAGCGCGACGGCAAGATCAATCACCTACTGGGTGAGGCGTATCGCGCATTAGAACGCTACGCCGAAGCGGTTGACTATCTCCAGCGCGCGGCCAAGGCCGTGCCCGACGATATTCACGTCCTCTTGGCATTGGCTTGGTGCCATAAGCGGACCGGCAAGATCGATCAGGCCATCGAGGCGCTCGAAAACGCGCTCGAGGTCGATCCGAGCGAAGCCATTCTTTACTACAACCTCTCCTGCTATTGCAGTTTGACCGGCGATCGCCGTCGGGTGCTTCGTTATCTGGCCCAGGCGCTGACTATCGACGCCGACTATCGCGACCTCGTCTACGACGAACCCGACTTCGACCCGCTCCGCAACGATCCCGACTTCCAAGAGCTAGTGAGCGTCATCGTCTAGCACTCGTTATGCTTTTAGCCGAGTCCGCCAGCCCCGAAAAGCCCAGTCCCGAACAACGCCGAGTGCCACAGCCTACCACGCTAAGATCCAACCACCGATTGCAGATACGGAATCACACTCAGCCGAAGCGCCTGAACGCTGAAGTAACCAAAAAACGCACACGACCACACCAAGGCGACGAAACGCACCGGGCT
>CAUYYY010000216.1:0-4359 GCA_963577165.1 Planctomycetota bacterium
CAACGGACTACTCGGTGCGCTTGCTCACTTCGGCCTGGACGCTATGGCTGGCTCTGAAAAAGAAAGCATGCGCGACCTGGCTATACGTGGCGGTCCGTTCACTGAAACTGAAAAACACGCCTTGCTCGACTACTGCCAGTCGGATGTCGACGCACTCGCCAAGTTACTACCTAAGATGGAATCCTGTATCGACTGGCCCCGTGCATTGCTGCGGGGTCGATACATGACAGCAGCGGCGAGGATGGAGTATGTCGGCACACCAACCGACACGGAAACGCTCGGCAGTCTGCGGGAACACTGGGCGGCGATCCAAGGCCGGCTAGTCAAAGAAATCGATAAAGACTATGGCGTGTTTATACCGGCCGACAGCGCCTTGAACTTAGACACACAATGGGGGCAGACGGTTGCCGACGTGGCGGCTAGTGAAGGCATCGACCCGCACGCATTGGCCGAAGCGGTCAACCTCATTTGGAAATCTCGGAAAGAATTCAACACCGAACGTCGCAAGGCAATCGCGACGGCCAGGAAAGCAACCGGCCTGACACTCAACCGTATCGGCCAATGGGAAGACAAAGGTCGCGACTCTTCCACGTATCCCGGTTTGGATGTCAGCGCTCGAGACCTGGCCGGCCAACTACCCGCCTTGGGCATTAGCACCGGATACCGGCAAAACGAAAACTATGACGACACCGATTACAGCGGGCACCTGTGGGAAGTGCTGAGAGAGCCGACACCGAGCACGATCCGCAGAGACGATCCCGAAGTATTGGCCGAAGCGTTGGCGATGATCGAAGCGTCAGACACGACGGCAGCCGTTGGCCTCTACTCATTCAGTGTCCGACGGTGGGCCGAATGGTTGGCTGCAAACGATATCCCCTGGCCTAGATTGGACACGGGCGCTCTTGATCTAACCGATGACACGTTTCGGCAGATGGCGAAGCAGCACCCGGAAGTTTCGCCTATGCGAGAGTTGCGGCACACGTTGTCGCAGATGCGACTGAACGAATTGGCTGTAGGTTCCGATGGCCGCAACCGTTGCTTGCTGTCCGCCTTCCGGGCTCGCACGAGTCGGAACCAGCCAAGCAACTCGAAGTTTATCTTCGGCCCGTCGTGTTGGTTGCGGGGGCTGATCAAGCCAGAACCAGGCACGGCAGTTGCCTATGTCGATTGGAGTCAACAGGAATTCGGCATTGCGGCGGCGCTGTCCGGCGATACGGCAATGATGGCCGCCTACGAATCTGGCGACCCCTACTTAGCGTTTGCCAAACAAGCGATCGCTGTGCCGCAGGATGCCACAAAGGAAACACACGGCCAGCAGCGGAGCCAGTTCAAGGTTTGCGCCCTGGCGGTCCAGTATGGGATGGGCAGTAAGTCGCTGGCCACTTCGCTCGGCGAATCCGAAGCCAAAGCGAGAGAACTGCTGCGACTCCACCGCGAGACTTTCCCGAAGTTTTGGGCGTGGTCTGAGGCTGCGGTTAATCACGCCATGCTGCGCAACTGGTTGCAAACGGTGTTCGGCTGGCGAATCCATGTGGGGCCGAACGTGAACCCTCGGAGCCTGGCGAACTTCCCGATGCAAGGCAACGGTGCCGAAATGCTGCGGCTGGCGTGTTGCCTGGCAACCGAACGCGGTGTCCGAGTTTGCGCCCCAGTACACGATGCTCTGTTGGTCGAAGGGCCGGCCGAGGAAATCGAGGAAGTGGTTTCAGAAACGCAAGCGACGATGCAAGAGGCGAGCGAGATCGTGCTGTCCGGTTTTCGGCTTCGAACCGATGCCGAGATAGTCCGGCACCCGGATCGATACATGGACGATCGAGGCGAAAAGATGTGGGCCACGGTGGGCTCGATTTTGGACAACATGACGACCGTAAAGGCGAAAAATTGGTAGGAATAGGGGGTGACCGAAAACGGTGCAAGTACCTGCACCGATATTGTGCAGGACCTGCACCATATCGGGGCACCCGGTCTATCTATTTATATATTCTTATTAAGAGTTCTATTTAATGAATAGATATGTACCGGATGCAGAGATCCCTGTGGTTCTCTCCGAGGAAACCAAGCGACGCCATTTGGCTAAGGCGAAGAGAGAGCATCGGCTCTACCTGAAGGGTCCCATCCCGATCCCTTGGCTATGTAAGGCTGCTGGGTTGTCGGGTAAAGCGGTGAGCGTTGGCCTGTACCTGTGGTGGCAGGCCGGTATGCGAAAGGCACACCGCAATATCAAACTGAATTGCAGCGACCTGACCCGATTTGGTGTCGGGAGAAATGCTTGCTGCCGATGTCTGTCCGCGTTGGAGCGGGCCGGGCTGGTCGAGGTCAAACGATCCCAAGGCAAATGCCCCCGTGTCACCATTGTGAAGGGCGGTGGCAAGCCATGAAACGCACCTACCGCCGCCACAAACTCAAAATCACCGCCGAGACCCTGGCCGCATTCAAAGTCGCCCGACGTCGCGAGTTGATACGCCGTGGCCGACCGGTGCCGGCGACGCTACTGCCGAGTGAGCCCAGCGAACTTTCACGCCGGCACGAGATTCTGGACGACCAGCAATGGCTGCCGTTTTAGCGCTCTCACATTTATTCAGAAATTTCAGATTTCGGAGCGGCAAACAAAACACCAGCCCCGGACATTCAATCCGATGCAAACCTAAAGAAACCCCGAGAAACACGCAAGTTTTTGAGATTACATTCATCCAGCATTCAACCGAACCACCAATGACAGCCGCCGTCACTCAAGCTGAAGCCACTGAGAAGAGCCGCCAAGGCGCGCTGCTCGGCAACCAAAATGCTGCACGTCACGGCCTACGTGGCAGCGGATTGCCCAAGGGCTGCGGCCACATCCGCCGCGCCATAAATATTTTTCGCCGTACCTGCGAAGCTGCGGTGTTCGAGGATCGTGGCGAGATTTCGCTGACCGACGCGGCCCACATCAACACGGCGTTTCGGTGGGAGCGGCACGCCCAGTTGGCTCAGCGATGGCTGCTTCTGGAATCAGAGACGATGAACGCGGCGGACCGACTTAGCTACAGCCAAGCCAGTGCGAAGGCCAGCAGCGAGCGCGACAAGTCGATCGCCCGATTAAATCTGCCGAAAGCCACCGACGCCGACCCATGGGCTGTTGTCGACGCCCAAGCACCTGAGAAGCCACAGGAAGCCGCAAGAAAGGAAACCCCATGAATTGCCCGAATCTGAGAGAACTGTACGGCGATCGATACAGGATCGCCTGCGAAGAGAGCCGGCCCGTGAAAGGCGACGGCTCACAGACGGACGACCCGTGGTTGCTGGTCATTCCATGCCAGAACGGCCACATCTGCCCATGGGGTTCGGATCTGCTTGCGGCATGTACCAACGGGCGGGGTTCGATCGCCAAGAGGCTGACTGAACTGTCCTTTGTCACAGTCGAGCAAGACGGCAGTGATGGTGTCAACGCGAGCTTCCATCCAGACCGCATCGAAGAGGTTGCCCAGATCATGCGACCTAAGCGGAAGCGACCACCACGCACCGAGGCACAGCGTCGGGCCACCGAGCGGCTAGACAAGTATCAGTTTCAGCCCGGCAAGAGAGACACGCATTCGACCCTGGAATCGCGTGTTGGCCCCCAAAGGGTATCGGAACACCAAGAGGCACTTAGCAATGGATTCTAGCAAGCTACGTCTCTTCGCCAGCGACCCGGCGGCGTTTCGTGACGACCTGATCATTGACATCGATGGTCACCCGGTCCGATTCGGCACCATTCTCGATGATTGGCAGCGAGCGGACTTCGAAGCCCTCGACGCGGCCTGGCTCCAAGCTATCGGGCGTGGCAAGGTTCCAAAGGGAACGCCGACCCGCGCGTATCTAGAACGCCCACGTGGGCATAGCAAGACAACCGACCTGGCTGTGATGGCAACATGGGCTCTCGCGTTCGCGCCACGTCAGGTTACGGGGGCGGCCTGTGCGGGCGATCGCGACCAAGCCAAGTTATTGCGTGATGCAATCTATCGCATCATCCGCCTGAACCCTTGGTTGGCCAAACGGCTGAAGGTCAATCGCTACACAATCCTCAACCCTAAAACGGGGTCATCGCTTGAAGTCATCGCGTCAGATTCATCGACGGCGTATGGCATGTTACTGGACTTCCTGCTGGTTGATGAGGTAACCAACTGGCCGAGCGGCGGAGAGTCGTTGTGGGACGCCATGGTCTCGACAATCCTCAAGCGCAGCACGTGCGTCTGCTGCGTAATTAGCAACGCCGGATTCGGTCAAGGCACAAGCTGGCAATGGTCGGCGCGCGAAGCATGTCGCAGTAGTTTAGCCTGGCACTTCAGCCGCCAAGAGGGACCGACGGCATCCTGGATAACCGAAGAGCTGCTTGCCGAACAG
>CAUYYY010000217.1:0-4345 GCA_963577165.1 Planctomycetota bacterium
TCGGAGTGAAAACATTATTCATCGAGCCGGGCAGCCCCTGGGAGAACGGCTACATCGAGTCGTTCAACGGCAAGCTGCGTGACGAGCTGCTCGATCGTGAGATCTTCGATACGTTGCTGGAGGCCAACCGTTGCGACAGGTCGACATGTATTTCATCTTTCACCGGTTCCCGATGCACGCCCGACGATGTGTTTGACTCCGAAGCCACGGGCAAAACACTCCTTCACTTTGATTGACGCAACCGTTACAGCCGACCGATTGTCCCATACCAACCGTCCGCTACAAGGGTCTCGCCCACACGCCGCCGCGAGAAACAGGGGCACTCTTCGCGACATCATTGAGTCTCTTTCTTCGTGGGATTTGAGGAAGTATCCACTTGGATAACATGAGGTTGCTGGCTTGTGATCTCGCCAATTACCGCCGCAGCAGG
The DNA here is from genome assembly GCA_963577165.1 of Planctomycetota bacterium. Lineage (GTDB taxonomy): Bacteria > Planctomycetota > Planctomycetia > Pirellulales > CAUYYY01 > CAUYYY01. The sequence goes on from CAUYYY010000217.1 coordinate 431, forward strand.
TACTTCCGCGCTGGCTAAACGATCGATCAAGCGGTCCAGTTCGTGGGGAGCAATGGCAATGAGTAGCCCGCCTGAGGTCTGAGGATCTGCCAAGACCATCTTCATTTCCTCAGGTGTTGCGTCTGGCCAGTTTACCGACCGGTCAAACCGCTCCAGATTTCGTTTGGTTCCGCCTGGATACACGCCGTCGCGAGCGAGCGGCCAGACTTGTTCGAGGACTGGCACGTCAGCCGTCACAAGCCGGGCACCAACTCCCGATCCCGTGAGCATCTCAACCAGATGGCCAATCAGGCCGAAGCCGGTGATGTCCGTCAAGGCGTGAACTTCTAACCCATCCAGAGCCTCGGCGGCGGCGCGGTTTAGCGTCGCCATGACGTCTACGATCTTGTTCTTCGTCGAGTCGGCCAACAGACCCTTCTTCAAGGCCGTTGTAAGGATGCCGGAGCCGAGCGGTTTGGTCAGCACTAGGACATCGCCCGGCTGCGCACCGGCGTTGGTCAACACCCGGTCGGAGGAAACAACGCCCGTGACCACAAGCCCATATTTTGGCTCGGCATCGTCGACCGAATGACCGCCGATGATATCAATCCCCGCCTCGTGTGCTTTGTCACAACCGCCTTTTAGAATTGTGCCGAGCACATCGAGTGGCAGTTTCTTCGACGGGAAACAAACAATATTCAAAGCAAACAACGGCCGGCCGCCCATGGCGTACACATCGCTAATCGAATTGGCCGCCGCGATCCGGCCGTAGTCATACGGGTCGTCCACAATCGGCGTGATGAAGTCCACGGTCTGAATGATTGCCCGCTGATCGTCGATACGATAAACTGCCGCGTCGTCGGCAGTAGACGTTCCAACGAGCACAGCCGGATCTTCAACTGGCGGCAAATGGCACAAGACCTGTGCCAGGTCCTCAGGACCAATCTTGCACGCTCAACCACCGCCGTGTGTCAGTTGAGTTAGAGCAATTGGTTCTATCATTATCTTATTCCTTTCTCAGTTCACAATCTGATACCACATCCTCATGGCGCTCGCGCCGATCAGTACCGCAAGCACATATCGCAAAGACGTCGCGGGAACCCGATGGCTCAGTCCTGTACCAAGCTGGCTGCCGCCGTGCTGCACAGGCTGTGAACGTTCGTTAACCGACATTTCCCATTTAGGCTGAGCCCGGGACCAATCCAAGCCTCCAGTGCCGAGATTATAACATGTAACGTCCCTCACGGCGAGTCGATCACTGAGTTGCCGAACTGATCGCTGACGATTGGACTACGATACACCCCAAGTTGTCACATGGCGAACCGAGCAACATTTACTGCGTAACCCATGGGCCAGGCTCTACCATTGGAAATAAATACCATCGACTGCCTCCAAAGAACTTGGTACGAAAAAGAATCTAGGACAGTCGAACTAGGGCAATTTTCAAATTATCGCTACGGCCAAATTGCGAAAACACTGCTTATATACCAGCCTGACATGACCTCATGTCCGTGCGGCTCGCACTAAGCTGCCGGAACGTCGAGAGTATGCGGATTCCGTCGGCAACTTGTGTGATTTCGACGGGTGGGAGAGAATAGTGCGGTCAGATTGATCGACCAATGTACAATGGTACAACACGACCTCCATAGCGAAGGGTTTACTCATGCAGCATCGAGTGCTTTTGTTGTTCACGCTGACGTTTCTTCGGGTCGTTGCCGGTGGTGCGGCGGTTGCTGACGACTGGCCGCAATGGGGTGGTCCGCAAAGAGATTTAGTCTGGCGGGAGACCAAGATTGTCGCGGAGTTGCCGACCGACGGGTTGTTGCCGCGGGTGTGGTCAACGCCCGTGGGCGAAGGGTATTCGGTGCCCGCGGTTGCCAACAACCGGGTCTATGTTACTGACTTGCAGAGGGAGGAAGGCAACGAGCGGGTGCTGTGCTTGGATGCCGAGTCGGGCCGTGTGCTTTGGAAACATGAGCACCCGGTTCAGTACTCGATCAGTTATCCGGCAGGCCCGCGGTCGACGCCGGTCGTCGATTCGGGTCGGGTTTACACGATCGGCGCGATGGGCCATATGTTTTGTTTTGACGCCAAGTCGGGCGATGTTGTTTGGCAAAAAGACTTTGTGGCGGAGTACGAAGTGCAACTTCCAAGTTGGGGCATGGTAGCCTCGCCGTTGGTTGAGGGTCGTCAACTGATTACCTTGGTCGGCGGTGACGGCGCTTTGGTCGTGAGCTTTGATAAAGCAACCGGGGAGGAACTGTGGCGAGCGCTGTGACCTGCCCGCGGGGTCGGTTCCAATCCCTTCGATTTCTTGGCCACACATTTCCTGCGTGTGGCGTTTGTTATGAAGATCAATGCCTCAGGTTCCACAAAAGGTTGCATCCACGACTTCATCGGGCAGCGGTGCGGCTTCATACTCGACGAACTTCGCCTGTGTGGTGAATGGCTGCTGCAGCACGTCGTTGAGTCGATGAAAAGGTGCGAAGTCGCCACCGTTGCCGGCCCTGATCGCTTCCTCGACACGATGGTTGCGCGGGATGAAGACCGGGTTCGTCCGTCGCATTAGGTCAACGGCTTGGCTGCGGTCGCAATTGTGCAGTCGTGCCCGCCAATCGGTCAGCCACGCGACGATCGCTGCGGGTTGGTTGAAAAGGGAAGTGACGTCGTCGTCGTTGCCACTTTCAAACGCGTCGGAAAGATGGCGGAACACAAGCGTAAAATCGGCCTTGCCATCTACCATTGCTGCCAGCAACGATTCCACCAAGCTCCAATCGCCGGTGTCGCCATCTTCGATGCCAATCTTCGAGGTAAAACGTTCTTGCAGTTCGATTTGGTGGATTTTGGCGAACATGTCGAGAGCAGTTTCGGCTGCGGCGACAGATCTTTTCGGATCGTTGTTGAGCAGTGGCAGCAGGGTTTCGGCGAAACGGGTCAGGTTCCAGTGGCCAATCGGGCCCTGATTGCCAAAGGCGTAACGCCCTTGCTGATCGATCGAACTGAATGTTTTCGCTGGTTCGTAGATGTCCAGAAAAGCGCACGGGCCGTAGTCGATGGTCTCGCCCGAAACCGACATGTTGTCGGTATTCATCACGCCGTGAATGAATCCTAGCTGCATCCAATGGGCGATGAGTTTGGCCTGCCGCCCGATGACTCCGTCGAGCAGGGCGCGGTAAGGATTCTCTTCCTGCCACGCATCTGGATAGTGGCGATCAATGACGTAGTCGGCGAGAACCTTCAAGTTGTCGTAGTCCTCACGGGCGGCGAACCACTGAAAGGTGCCAATTCGAATGTGCGAATGTGCGACACGGGCGAAAACTCCTCCGGGCTCAATGCCTTCGCGGACCACTTTGTCACCGCTTGCCACTGCGGCGAGCGCTCGGGTCGTCGGCACACTGAGGGCGGCCATCGCTTCCGAAACGATAAATTCACGCAAGACCGGACCTAGCGCTGAGCGTCCGTCGCCGCGGCGCGAAAATGGCGTCGGGCCGGAGCCTTTGAGTTGGATGTCGTAGCGAACGCCTTCTTTGCTGATGACCTCACCGAGCAGAATGGCGCGACCGTCGCCGAGTTGCGGCGAAAAGCCGCCGAACTGGTGCCCGGAGTAGGCCATGGCGAGAGGTTCGGAGCCGTCCGGGCGATGGTTGCCCGAAAGGATTGCTAGACCTTCCGGCGAATCAAGCCGAGCGATGTCGATCCCAAGCTCGGTCGCCAAGTCGTGGTTCAGCCGGATCATCACCGGCGCGCTGACGGGGGTGGGTTCGATCAGCGAGAAGAAAGCATCCGGCAGACGGGAGTAGCTGTTGTCGAAGAGGAAAGGCATCGAAGAGAAAAGTGTCCGGTGGGGTTTTGATTGATTGGGCAGTTTGCCTGTCGTACTTCTAACGGCTTTCGGCAACAATAAAGGGCCATGAATCGTAAAAACGACCTTCCCCC
>CAUYYY010000218.1:0-4343 GCA_963577165.1 Planctomycetota bacterium
TGGCGACGGCCCCAATATCTAGCCGTCGGGGCCGTCGCCTAGGCTCCGACCCCGGCACCCGGCGTTGCAGCGACCTACTTTTACTTGCTAGCTGCTGCTTGCGCGCCCCGATAAGAACGCTACCAACTCTGCATTCGCCTCGGGAAACTCATACTGTCCAAGCTGGCCGGCCGCGACCCAGCGAAAGGGCACCCGTGGCTGAGCGGTCGGATCGATCGGCGCCGCGGCGAGAAAATGCAGCCGTACGCGGCCGTGATCGTACTCGTGCGAAACTTCCGGATACGGCGCGACGATGGTCACTTCCAGGCCCGTCTCCTCGCGACATTCACGTATCGCGGCCGCCTCGGTCGTTTCACCGTCGCGAATCTTGCCGCCCGGAAACTCCCATTTTCCGGCCAGCGGTACGCCCTCGGGCCGCCGTCCGATCAAGAATCGGTCCGCCTGCTGGACCACGGCAATCGCGATGGGCGTAACGTCCAAGATCAAATATCACTCTTTGACTTTTCCGTGACCGTTCAGCCATCCGAAAAAGAACAGCCATAAAAAACAGAAATGAAACCGCAGATGGACGCAGATAAACGCAGATTTTTGAAAAACAGAAAAAAGAAGTGCTCGCGAATGACGCGAATCAGGGCGAATCATAAAACAATCACATCATGTTTTTATTCGCGAAAATTAGCGTAATCCACGAGCACTTCTTCTTCTTTTTCGTGAGCCTTTTTTCTTTGCCTTTCGTTCTTCCTCCGTGTGCTCCGTGCCTCTGGGGTATAATCTACTCGTTTTACGTTTTCATTTCATTTTGCTGAACAGTTACCAATCTTTCTTCATCTGCGTCCATCTGCGGTTCTATTTTTTCAATCCGTGGCTCAATCATTTTGGCAGAAGGTTCAATAATCTTCCCGGCGAGCCCATGATGTTGTAGCCACCGTCGACGTGCAGGATTTCGCCCGTGATGCCATCGGACATGTCGGAGAGCAAAAACGCGCCGGTCCGTCCGACCTCTTCAATCGTCACATTTCGACCGAGCGGCGCCATGTGCTCATACAGCGGCAGCATAGCCTCGACTCCCGCTCCGCGCCCAGCCAACGTCCGGATCGGGCCGGCGCTCAGCGCATTGACTCGTACGCCCCGCAGGCCCAAGTCATACGCCGCATATTTCACGCACGAGTCGAGAGCTGCTTTACAGACGCCCATCACGTTGTAGCTCGGCACGGCCTTCTCGCCGCCGAAGTAGGTCATCGCCAGCACCGACGACCGCTCGCTCAAAATGCCTTTCGCCGCGTTGACGATCGCCAGTAGACTGTAAGCGCTGATCTCCATGGCCATCTTGAAACCTTCGCGGCTCGTTTCGATCGTGTCTCGCTTCAAGTCGTCCAGCGAGGCAAACGCGATCGAATGCAGAAGAAAATCGATCGTCCCGAATTCTTCGCGTGCGCGATCGATCACCGACGCAATCTGTTCGTCGCTGGTCACATCGAGCGGCACCAGAAACTTTGCCGCATCTTCTTTGTCGGTCAGCAGGGCCACTCGTCGGCGATTCCGCTGCCGCTCGTCGTCGGGTCGGTCGGGCAAATGGGAAAAACCGCACACCCCCCCGCCGCCCATGATGTCGCTGGCGATCGACCAGGCGATCGAATTGCCGTTCGCCACGCCCAGAATCAAACCCTTCTTACCCTCGAACAGGCCCATCGGTGTTTCCCTTGTTTCCGTCTGTTTTTCGCATTTTTTCCGTAGCATGGGCCCCTGGCCCGTGAATCTACACGGGCCAGGGGCCCATGCTACGGTAGGTTTTCATCTGCCGCTCGTGCTTGTAGCGCATTTCGTTGTCGCAACATAACAACGTGCTGAGCCGGCGCGGAGGGGTCCGGCCGGTGTTATCACATTCACGTCATCTGCTGTTGTCATTTCGATAACATGAGTCTAAAATGCGGCTCACATTTTGGCGATGGGTGGAATAGCCTGGGGCGGCGCTTAGGCTCTGCCCCAGCCACCCCGGCTATCAAAACGCCATCCCGAGTCGCATGGTGGTAACATGATTGACCTGACGACGCTAGTCGAACAGTTGCCCGACCTGCAATCGGCCGGAGCGGTCGTGCAGCTCCTGAGCCTGTCCAACGAGCACGACCAGCCGACCACGTATCTCCAAGCCGCCCTGCCCCACCTACTCGCACCGACCGGTTCGGACTACGCGGTCGTCGCCACGGCCGAGGCGGGCCGCTGGTCCGCCGTGGCCGAAGCCGGCTTGCGGCAACCCTTGCCGGTCGACCTGCTGGCCGAGGTGCTCGACAGCGAAACGACCACCAGCGCCGAAGGTTGGACCGCCACACGGCTCTCGGCCGACCGCGAGAGCACCATGCTATTGGCCACGCACGGCTACGCCAAAGATCAGCCCATCACCACGCTCGCCGCGACGTTTTCCGCAGCGCTGGCCACGGCGCTCGAGGCGATCAGCGATCGCTACCGCTGCGGCCGACGCTTGCACCGCATAGAAACAATTCTCGACATCACACAACAGTGGAATCGCACCGAAGAAATGCAGCCGCTGCTAGAACAAATGGCCGAGGCCGCAACGCAATTGCTCGACGCCGACCGTGCCACCATCTTCCTCTGGGACCAGCCGGGCAAAACGCTCGTCGGCCGCCCGGCACTCGGAGTCGAAAACGGCGAACTACGCATCGCGGACGATACGGGCGTGGTGGGCCGGGTCGTCCACAGCGGCGAGCCCTGCCGCGTGGCCAGTGCGGATGCCGCACAGATCTCGCCCGATGTGGACGCGAAACTTGGCTATCGCACGCGCAACCTTGTTTGCGTTCCTTTGACCACGCCCGACGGACGGTGTCTCGGCGCGTTCGAGGTGCTCAACCGGCGTGACGGCGATTTCACATCCGAAGACCAAGAGGGTCTCACCGAACTGGCAGCCCACGCCTCGGTCGCCTTGGAAAACACGCAGCAATTGGAAGACCTGCTGACGATCCATCGTCAGTTGGTCGACCAGGCCGCGGCCGACGTGCAACTGATTGGCGAGTCACCTCCCCTCGAATCGCTCCGCGCGACGGTCGACCGCGTGGCCGATACGGACCTGGCCGTGCTCATACTGGGCGAAAACGGCACCGGCAAAGAAGTGCTCTGCCGCATGATCCACTATCGGAGCCGTCGCCGCGACGCACCTTTTATCGCTGTGAATTGCGCCGCACTCAGCGAGACGCTGCTCGAGAGCGAACTGTTCGGCCACGAGAAAGGCGCCTTCACCGACGCCCACGAAAGCCGTGCCGGCAAATTCGAACTCGCCGCCGGCGGCACGTTGCTGCTGGACGAAATCGGCGACATGAGCCCCTCGGGCCAGGCCAAGCTGCTCCGCGTACTCGAAGAAAAGATGGTCGTGCGGGTCGGCGGCTCGACCCCGATCCAGGCCGATGTCCGCGTGCTGGCCGCGACGAACCAAAACCTGGTCGAAATGGTGCGCGAGAAAAAGTTCCGCGAAGACCTCTACTTCCGGCTCAACGTCGTCACGCTCGATTTGCCGCCGCTCCGCCAGAGGGGCAACGATATCATCCTGCTCGCCGAGCATTTCCTCAACCAATTCTGTCGCCAGGCCGGCCGTCGAACGCCCAAGTTTTCCGCCGCGGCGCGCAAACGGCTTCTCGCGCACTGCTGGCCGGGCAACGTCCGCGAACTGCGCAACCTGACCGAACGACTTGCTTACCTGCTGCCCGATCAAACGGCCAGCAGCATCGCGGCCGGCGACTTGGCGTTCGTCCTTTCGCCAGGTGCCACACAGTCGTCGGTCGAAGACAATCTGTCACTCTCCGAAGCCAGCCGCCGCTTTCAGAGCGACTATATTCAAACTACGATTGCCGCCGCCGGTGGCAACATGAGCGAAGCAGCCGACCGGCTCGGCTTGCACCGCTCGAATCTCTACCGCAAGATGCGTCAGTTAGAAATGGAAACCCGCGACGAGATGCGCGACGACGCATGAGCGACTCTCCACAAAAAAACCCTTCTCCACGAAAAACCCCCTCTCCACAAAAGATCACTGTCCCTGAACTCGGCGGCGTTCTCTCCGCCCTGATATTGATCGAAGAGGGAATCAACAGCCCGGGCATTTCAGCGGACGAGGCGATGGCTCGCTTGCGGGCGACCGCCGAAGAGCTTTCGAAGACGAACGCATGAAGCCGCTCATCTTCTCGGAAAAATCGCTCGACGACCTTGCTCCACTCAATCACGCCTTCGCATTTGGCCTGCCCCCTTCAACCGAGTCCAGATCCGAAGTGATAATCCGGTGAATTGGACGCTATTTGAAGGAGGGCATTCGATGCCACGAGGTAAGAAGTACCGAGCGGAAG
>CAUYYY010000219.1:0-4310 GCA_963577165.1 Planctomycetota bacterium
GAGTCCAACCAACACGTCGCCCTGCCGCATTCCCTGCTTGGCCGCCGGGTTATCCCACCGCACCTCCAAGATTTTGAGACCGCCTCGGTAACGACTACCGGTGACTTCAGTCGGTTTCGCACGAATACCGATCTTTTCCCACATCAAAGCGCCCGACTTTTTGGCCGGGGTGTTGGACGATTGCGAGTCTATCGAAGACGGTTCCTGCGTCGGGTTTTCATCGACCTGTTTTTGAAGCAGGTCAATCAACTGGCTTACGCCTTCTCGCAGCACTTTCACTTCCTGGCGAAGTTTCCGCAACTGGTTCTGAATCGCATCTCCTGCCACCTCGTTCGTTGCTTCTTTTGGTCCGTTTCGCATCGTCTGCGGCGATGTGCCGGCTTCGTTCAAGTGATTGATCACGCTCGGATAAAAGTCTTCTGCGATTCGCATGACCTGCGCGACGGTTTTTGGATCGGCAGTGCCGATCAACACAACGCTGCTGTTGAGCAGGATACGTTTTGATAGTCTTGTCGGGGAATAGTTCATCCAAAACTGTTTGCAAGTCTCTTGGCTTGGCGGTCGGAGTTTCCGATGTATTCGCTTGTTGTCTGGCTACCTTAATGTTGTTGTGCACGTCAGGAAAGTAATTCCCCGCAATGTTCACGAGCAGCTTGCCCTGTTGTTCATCGGAAACGGTTCCGCTGATAATTATGCCATCCGGTAACGGATGCAGCGTAATCTTAGCAGCGGGAAACAATTATTGAATCGTCTTGCCGAAATCCTGTAGCGGATTTGGTTGCGGTGCATCGCTCTGTGTCTGTTGGGCGAGATACTGATTGAGCGCCGCCAACTGTTTCTGTTGCTGTAAGACCTGTGGATGGGTTGGGCCGAAGCGATGTTTTAGCGTGTTAAGCCTGGCCTCAGTCAAGGTAAGTTGAGCCTCTACAGTTTTCTGTTCCGGTAGTGGATTCAAGCGAGAGATCTTTGGCGGTGATGGGGCTCTTGCTCCCTGGTCGATGATCTTGGGAGTTAGAAGCAACAAGAGGCGATCGTTTTCTTTGTCATTCTGACAGATGGCCAGAGTCTCGCCTGGATAGAGTTCCGCGACACCAAACAAACTGATCGATTCCACCGTCTCGCCTTTTAGTTACGAATGCTTAACCCACGCTTCCAGATGAACTCGGCCGCCCCTCACGATTGGAACGATGTCGAGGACAATTCCTACGTCTTGAAATCGTCCAGACGCTTGCTGCACGTCACCCGAACTTGGGAGCTGCACACGACTCCCAATTTCGATTCGACCCGCTTGCCCGCTGATCGCGAGGACTTGCGGTCGTGACAAAACCTCCGCTCCCTTTGTCTGGGACAATTGTCGCGTGAGCGTCACGACGGTGCGAGGGCTAAGCACCGAAACGATCGCCTTGGGAGACTCCGGTTGCGGTGTCGAGCCAATTATCTCCGCCGGCGCCGTGGATTCCGAAAGTGTACTGTATACGTCCAAGCCGTCATCTTGCACCTTCTTGGGATCAAAGGTGTAGACGAGTGCCGTCACTGAAACTGTCGCTGGACTCGCCGGTCGTTTAACGGCCGATGCCGGAGGTGCCGGTAGCCGGGGTGCCACGACATCGATTGGAATCTCCTGCAACTCGCCTGCTTCATCGCGCGACGTCAGAATTGTCCAGCCGGCTCGTTTTGCAGTCACCCGCACCCGGTTGGGCGAGGTCGGTTGGGCGTGGATGATACTGTCGTCGCCGACGCGCAACTCGGGAATCTTTTTCTCGAACCTCAAAATCACCGATTGGCCAAGCAACATCGAAACGTCCATGCCAGCCTTGACGGGAATCTCGTGCACTCGTTGGGGCGGTTGCGGGGAAATGTCCGTTTTGGCAAGCGGTGCCACGAACTCGTGTGTGACGATCACAAGCAGTCGCTTGTTGCGCAACATGGCGGCCTCGCCCGCTTGCAACTCGAGCGCGGTATCAACCAGCCGTGTCTTGAAACCAGAGATCTTCACTCCATTCACCTCGATGCTCTTCGAATGATCGAGGTCGGTCTGATCAATGCGAATCTCCAGTCGGAGCTTGCCGTTGGCCAGCCTTCGCGGTAAGAAATCAACCGAGGTACCAAACCGACGATATTCGACCGCCACTGTGTTCCGGGCTTGCGGGACAATCAAAGGGACTTCGCCGCCACTGAGGAACTTCGCGGAGCGTCCGTCGTGTGTTACGATCGTTGGCTCGGCGAGGATCTTCGCCGCTCCGTTGGCCACCAGCAACTTGGCAAACAGGTGAGCTTCTCGCTGGCTCACAATCGAGAATTGGCCCGGCCGTTGTTTCGTTGGATTCCGCGCAGGGCTCGCCTGCGAAGATCCGAAGTCGATCCCCGCCTCGGACATCTTCTCGAGATCGATGTCGAGAACGATTGTTTGCAGCAGGATCTGTGTTTCGTCGATGGCGACCGGAGGGGAAGGCTGCTGCCATGGCTTCCATTGAGCGGCCACCGGACTAGGTAGCATTGGCTGGTCCGCGACGACAAGATTCGTGTGTCGCATCTCAACCAAGCACATCAACATGGATCCTACAATCACTGCGCCTAAGATAACCAGGCTGAATCGAATCAGATTTTTCATCGTCGGAATTCCTTTTCGAGTAACGATGTGATGTGTGTACGGCGAGCACGTAATGATGCGGCTCGACGGTTTAGTTCGCAGATGATTCCAGCGGTTTCCGCTGGATGTGAAGACGACGTCAAGAGTTTGTTCGCATGGATCAAGTCCGCGTCCAGCTAGAGTAGCTCCTCCCGCAACCGTTGCCACTCGGCATGAATCCGCGACATATCTTCGTGTTCTAGCGAAGCGATTCCCCCTGGCGCCGCGGAATGGACGGTAGACGCGAACGGCAGCGCAAATCGCGGAGTCAGCCCGACCAGTGCGATGGCGCAAGCGCCAGCAGCCAACAGTCGCCGGCCCAAAGGCTTGGCCCAGGCGTCATCCGGCCTTTTAGTCTTGACCAGCCGTTCGACGCGCTGAACCAGCGTGGCTTTTGTGCCTCCGGCGGCCAATCCCAAATGACTGGCTTGTCGGCCAAAGCGCCACTCAGCGATCTGCGTAAGGCAGCGGGCCAGTGAAATCGAACGAACGCCTCGCTCGACCGCCCAATCGTCACAATGATACTCGGTCGCCTGCTGCCACTTCCGACGCGCAAGCGAGTTAAGCGGCTGAAACGCCAGGCAAGTACAAATCAACCGGCCGATCCACAGCCACCATACATCGCCTCGGACGAGATGCGCGACTTCATGAGCAAGCAGCGCTTTGAGCTCTTCCTTGCCAAGCCTCTCCTCCGTATGTTGAGGCAGCACAATCGTCCAAACGAACAGGCCGTATGTCACAGGCTCATGGTGTACCGTTGATGCCAACAAACGAATCTTCCGCCGGATTCTGTTGCGTTTAAGAAACCGGTCAATTGCCTGACGCGCCGGGCCATCTTTAAGCAGCCGCGATGTCGCAAATCGTGTTTGCATTCGAAGCGATTGGATCACCACCAGCAGTCCACCGAAAACAACACAGCTGGTCAACAAAACCGCAGAAACATTGAAACCCAACCCAATATGCGGCGAAACGAGGCCCGCGGCACTTGGCTAGCGGCCACCCTGCGGTTCAGGGCCGTTGACGTGGACTCCGCCAGATACTCGCTCTGAAAGTCGCCATCTTGTTCCGCGAGTCACGATTCTTGAGACAACCTGGTCGTCGGCGAGCCGAATTCAATCTCCCGTTTTTCGTCGTGGGGCTGACCGGAGTGAACGACGTCAAAGCTCTGATCAAGGTCGCCGACAACCGAATCAATGGACTCACTTGCCATGTCGAAAGTCGCCACGGGATCGGCACCTATCGCGTTTTCGGCACCGCCGACGTTCTCAATCGACCCCGACCGGTCGCCGCTGGGATTAACACTCACTTCCAGTACACCACCTGCGATCTCGTCCGGCGACGCGATTTGATTGTCGACCAGGCTGAACGTCAAACTCAAGCCGATCGTCATGTGCATCAATATTGTTTTAAGACCCATCACCGCGACGAGCTTCCACATGCGTTCGACTAGGAAGTGGCTGTTTGCACGCGTGAGTCTCAGCAACATCCAGCACGCCAATAACAGAATCGTCGAGTGGACCAAATACGTCGCCGCAAATGTGGCAACACGTACGAGAGTGCAGTCGCATCATTCATCATTCAGCTCTTGCTCTTTGTGCCGAATCAACTTCCTCAATTCGGCAAGGTTTTCGGGTGTAATCTCACGACTGTCCAAAATGTGACAGACCATCTGAGTGACATC
>CAUYYY010000220.1:0-4303 GCA_963577165.1 Planctomycetota bacterium
GAACAGGCAGTTCCATGGTGAGCCGGCCACAGCGAGAACCTTACTCTTTGTGAATACACCGATGGGACGACGCCTTGAACGAATGTTAAGTTCGATAAACGCGGGTTCTTGGAGGTAGCTGAAGTCGTGAGACTTTGGCCGCGATACCAAAAAAGCCAAAGTCTTACGACTTCAGCTACGACAATCGTTCATAGCGTTGCCTAGGGAGCGTCGCCAGCGATGGGAAACCTATCCATGATCGGCCGAATGTCGAGGCCCGAGAGGCAACCGGTTACTCACAGAATGGCCAAGGTCGCGTGTTTCAGACGTTGCTCGGTCACAACGCCGCTTCCATACACAACACCGGTACGGCGGAACTCATTCGGCGCGGGACCGCCTGGACCGCGAACCGAACTCCCGTCGTTGCCAGCGCGACGGGACGAGAATGAGCATGAACTCGGCGAGCTCAACGGCCTCTTGTTCAACTGGGGTGACATGGCCTCAGTGGCCACCGTGCCGGAGCCGACGGCTGCGAGAATGTGCGTTAGCGGTGGCTTGGTGCTATTAAGCTCACACTTCGGTTAGCCGACCGGTCGAATCGCCGAAACTCTTCAGGCGGACGTCGAACTTGTCCATCAGCGACAGGTACAGGTTGCACATCTGGCGGTTGGGCTTGTCCAGGTAGTCCAGCACACGTCCGGTCTCTAGCCGGCCGCCGCCACGGCCTAGAATCACGACCGGCAACTGTGTGGCGTCGTGGCCGCCGGTCAGCATGCTGGAACACAACATCAACATGGTATTGTCCAGCGCCGTGCGCTCGCCTTCCTGCACCGCGTCGAGCTTGCGGGCAATGTACGCTAGCTGCTCGATGAAGAAGCGGTTGACCTTTAGCCAGTCGTCCGACTCGTTGTGCGACAACAAGTGATGGATCATGTAGTCGACGCTCAGGTTCGGGAAACGCAACGACGAATGATCGTTGTTCAGCTTCAGGGTGCAGATGCGCGTCGTATCGGTCTGGAAGGCGAGCACCAGGATGTCGCACATCAGCCGCATGTGCTCACCGACATCCTGCGGATAACCATCCGCCGGCCGCGGGATGTTCGGTTTCTCCAGCGTGGGGTGCCACCCCTGGAGTTCCCCTCGCTGGCCCGCCCGCTCAATACGTTGCTCGATCTCGCGTACCGAGTTCAGGTATTCGTCAAGCTTGTGCTGGTCGATCGAACTGATCTGGCGCCGCACGTCGTTGGCATCTTCCAGGATGGCGTCCAGGACACTCTTGTCGCCAAGTTGGGCTGAGTCCTTGAACAGCCGATCAAATGCCAGCGCCGGGTAGACTTCCAAGGGTGTGGGGGTCGTCGGCGAACTCCACGAAATGTGCGAGCTGTACAACATCGAATAGTTCTTGTGCACCGACGGGTTTGCTTTTTCGCAGCCCAGTACAAGACTCGGCAACTTCGTGTCTTTGCCGATCTGCTGTGCCAGGACCTGGTCGATGCTGGTGCCGCTGCGAATATCGCCGCCGGCGGCCAGCGGCGCGCCGGAGAGGAGGTTGCCGGTCATCGAGCTGTGGATATTGCCCTTCAAGGCCTCGGTGTTGTAGAGGCCGCGAATGAACAGTAGCTTTTCACGAAAGTCGCCTAGCGGCTCAAGCACGCTGCCCAGCTGCATCTGTTGGCCCTGGCCTGTGGCATTCCACCCGGCCTTGTAAAAACCGTTGCCGGCAAAGACCACGCCGAACCGCAGGGGCGCTTCTGCACTGCCCGCTTTGCCGTTGGCCGCTACTGCCCAAGCCGGTAGAGACTCCAGCCACGGCAACGCCATCGAAACACCAACGCCGCGAAGGAATGTTCGGCGCGATAAAGATTGCATGTTTTAACAACCTCCTTAATGTTTCAATTCTTTTCCCACTGCCGTCGAGATCACATTATAGCCGGTTCCGCGGACATTGAGGAACTGATCGCTGCGAATGACTTCCTCGACAGCCGTCCAGACAAGATAATCGTTTGCTGCCAAACGTTTTTGGGTGCGATCCAAAAGGGGTTCGTCCGATAGCTGAACCGCCCGGCCGAGCGCATACCCCAACAACTTGCGGCAGAATTGCCGCACGAACTGGTCGCGACGGGTTGTCAACAGATAGTCGCGCAGACCGTCAACGCCTACCAGTCGGGTGCCGTCAATCAAAGTCGTCTGCGTGTCAATCGTGTGACCCCCGTGGCTCTCTGCACGAAAGCGGCCGATCGCGTCAAAACTCTCCAACGCAAAACCGTAGGGATCGATGTGCGCATGGCATTTCGCACACGCCTCGACCGAGCTGTGTTGTTCGATCAGCTGCCGTTCGGTTAACCCTTCCGGCACCGTGTCGGGCAGTTGCGGGACGTCTTGGGGCGGACGAGGGAGCCGTTTGCCCAGCAATGTCTCGTAAACCCAGTTGCCGCGCAGGATCGGACTGGTCCGCGAAGCGCCGGACTGTTTTGCCAGCGTGGTGGCGTGGGCGAGAATGCCGCCGCGCGCATGTTTTCTCATCCCGTCGACTCGACGCCATGCGTCTCCTGCGACGCCCGGAATCCCATAATGCCGTGCCAGGGCTCCGTTGAGGAACGTGTGATCGGCATCCAGGATGGAGAGCACTGAGCGGTTGTTTTGGAACAGGTCGGTAAAAAACAAAATCGATTCTTCATACATCTCTTCCCGCAGATCGGCGAACGTGGGAAAATGCCGCTCGCTCTTCTCATTCAGCTGGTCAAAGTCACGGATGTGCAGCCACTGGCAGCCAAACTCGATCGCCAGCCGCCGAGTGCGCTGGTTCCGCAACATCCGCTGCATCTGCGCAACCAGGGTGTTCGGTTCGCCTAGCCGGCCGGCGACGGCCAACTGGTGCAGTTCTTCGTCCGGCATCGACGCCCAGAGGAAATAACTCAGCCGCGTGGCCAGTTCCATGTCCGAGACAGGTGACCACCCCTTGCCGGCGCCGGGTCTTTCAAGGCGATAAAGAAACGCGGGCGCGGTCAGCACGCGCGCCAGGGTCAGCCGAATCGCCTCGTCGTGCGGCATTTCGGCCTCCCGCATCTGCCGGTAGAGATTGCGAACGCCCTGCTGTTGGTCATCGGTCAGCGGTCGACGCCAGGACCGATCGGCCAACTCCAACAACGCGTTGACCTGCTGCGGCTCGGTATCGATCAGACGCTGCCGAAAAGCGCTCGCCCTATCACGTATCGGCTTGCCCATCGGCTTGAGGGCCTTGACCAGGTCGGGCTGGTCTTGCGCGGCAAACTCCGAAATCTGCTCAAAGGCATCGGCCAGCGCCAGCGGCTCGTGACTGACGAAAATCAACTCGTCCCACAGTCGATCCAGCACCGCGGTTTCGTGGTCGTCCAGCAGGAGTCGTTTCAGGTGCTCGTCCTCGCGGAAAAACAAGTTCAGCGTCACGACCTCGTCGATCGGGACGACCCGGGCATAGCATACCGCGATGGGAAACAACTGGCGAAAATCCTCAAACGCCGACTCAAACCGGCGGCGGGTTTTGCTCCCTTCGGTGACGATGATCGGAACGTCCGGCGCGAACCTGGGGCGGTCGGGCCGGGTCGTCGAAACCCCGATTCGTACGCTGCCTTCCCGCCCGTGCTGCGGGTCCAACTGGCCGGTCACCAGCAGCCGGCGGCCCTCGGCCAGTTTGGCAGGTACAAGGATCTCGAAGACCGCCGGTGCCTGCACCACCAGGTTAGCCGGAGCGATCCTCTGCCCGAGGGGGTGCTTGCCGAATCGAGCGTCCGGTTTGACGCTCTTCAGCAGCGCTGCATAGTCCGCGCCGCGCTCTGCAAGTGACTGCAGGTGCTGCAGCAGCAGAGCGTCGGGTGAGTCCTCCTCGGTGAGGGTTTCGCCGCTGGCCAGTGCCTGCAGGTTTTCGGCCAAAGTCTTTCGTGTTTCGGGATCGCTTTCCGCCTGCCACTGGGCCAACAGCGACCCGGCGGGCACACGGAATTCTTCCCCTGCGCCGGCCACGTCCTTCATTTCGCCTTTGTAGAAGTGCCAGGTCCCGGTGTTGCCGTGACTATCGCTGTGTGGATTGCTTTCCAGAATGTTGCCGGAAACGTCCTTTGCCAGATCCCATACCCGCCCGGAGCCGGTCGTCTCGGTGATGACCAGCTTGATATGTGTGAGGTCACAGGGTAAATCCCCTTCGCGCGGACCGACCAATAGCGATACCAACTCGCCCTTGTGCACTGCGACCACCTTGGCCGCCATTGTGGCTACACCTCGCACGTCGAATTCACCTTGCCACAGGTTTTCCGCGCTGCGGCTGGTGCGATGCTGCAGGACCCACTCG
>CAUYYY010000221.1:0-4296 GCA_963577165.1 Planctomycetota bacterium
GGCCGGCGGCGGCAGCGGCTCACCGGCCGACGTGGACGGCAGCGGGCTGGTCGACGGCGCCGACTTTTTGGAAATCCAAAGGATGGGCGGCAGCTTGATCCCCGACTGGAAGGCAGACTATGGAACCGCCGGCGGCGGCTCTCTCGGTGAGCAGTGGGAGGTGCTCAATGCCACCGATCAGCAGCTCTTCGAGGCCTACCTGCTTGGCAACACTCTGATTGACATAGGTGCCTCGCAGGCGATCGGCAATGGCTACAATACGTCGGTCGGGACGGAGGATCTCACGTTCTTCTACCGCACGGACGCCGGAGTCGATTTAGAGGGAACCGTCACCTATGTCGGGGGCGGTCTGACCGCTGTGCCGGAACCGGCTGGGCTAGCACTCGCGGCGCTGATGGCTATCGCAACTGGTGCGCGCTGGCGCCGCCGGCGAGGGCCTTTCCTCGCAGTTGTTGCGACGCTACTGCTGCTGGCCAGTGCAGTTGAAAATTCCGCAGTTGCCCAGTTGGCCAACCCGCTTTCCAGCGCTGACGGTTACGACGACAGCGGCAACGCCGGCTACACGCTTTCGGCGATTGCCAGTCCAGTCGTTACGAGCATCGCCGGCACCGATGGTCCACTTTCGCCGCGTAAGCCCTTCGATCGGCAGGACGTCGTCAACCGACGGCTCGGACACATCTGCCACTTCCACCGTATCCATAAGCCGCAGCGGCGAGAGACGACCGGCCAGGAGTGAATCGGAGGCAGCGTGCAGCCGTGGCATGAAGGCGAGTGCAAGGTCCTCCGTGGCGACCATGCTATCGACGGACGTGACCTGTTTCTCGACGGGCTCGCTCCCGTCATTCGGAGCGACTCGATCCACTACTACCGGATTCTGCCTGGTACAGGCTAGCCCCAGCAGCGCCAGCAGCGCGCAGCAGACAGCCAAGAAATGAGACAGCCGAATCGTCGCGGACAGATGGGCCATGGAATGAATTCCTGACGATGTCCCGCTGGCCGGCGCGTCAAACGCCCGCGACGGCAGGTAAACCGGACCGTAACCAAATCGTACCGACGTCGAAGGATCGTCGCAACATTTCATCGCGCGATCACGGCTTATCGGGGCTTATCCCAGGGGTGCCGGACTTCGCACGCTCGAGCAAGCTTTTGGAGGTTCGCCAACAAGCAGCAATTGGCTGACGAAGTCGCGGCAACACTCACCCCTCCTCAAATCGACCGATATCAGTACAATTCGGGATTGATGGGTCGCTCCCGCTGCACCAGCACTGCTGCAGCGGCAAGCTGCAGTAGAACCTGCAGTAGAACCTGCAGTAGAAACAGAGTCAAACGGCACGGATGAATAAACAATTCCACGGTGGGCCTGATCGGCCCATTTGCAAAGTGGTTCATGAACAACCTCGCCCTCGCCTGCGTTGGGATGCTCTTTATCGAGGCGGCTATGCCGCAGCGGCCAGTTCAAGCGGCTAAACCTGGACCAGGGTTGCCGCCGCATCGCGCTCAACATGTTACGGGCGTGCACGCGTACGCGCCGCACAGCGTGGCTGCGGGCGAGGAGATCGTTTTCCACGCCAGCAGCACCGTAGATTACCGTTTTTCGCTCCTTCGCCTCGGCGCCGATCCCCACAGCGCGGCCCAGGATGAACAGATCCATGCCGAAAAAGGCGTTGCGGCGGCGCAGCCGATCTTTCCGGGATCGTATGTTCACATCGACAAGCCGTTGGGCGCGGCCAGTAACGCGATCACGATTTCGTGTTGGGTCAGGCCATTCAGGGTGGCTGGTTTGCGCCAGGCAATTGTCGCTCAGCGCCGCGATGACGCCGTGGGTGGATTCGGACTTTTTCTGTCCGAGGGCGCTCTGGAATTGGAGTGCGGTCCGCAAGGCGAACAAGATGCCGTGCGAACGAAACCGAAGATCGTGGCGGCGCGAAAATGGCATCACCTGGCAGCTGCCTTCGACATGCAGACAACCAAAATCTGGTTGAACGGCCAGCTGGTGGCGGAAAAGGTTGTAAACAAGCGTGCAGGGTCGCTTGCGACCGACGCCCCTCTGCGCCTCGGCGCCTCCGGCGTGGGTGAAGTTGCCGGGCATTTTTTTGACGGCGATATCGCTTGTTGCGAGGTTTACGGCAGAGTCCTTTCTACACAGCAAATTCGAAAAATTCATCGTTTGCAGGGATTGCAGACGAGCCATGAGCCCCAGCCGCTTGCATTTTGGGATTTCGCCGAAGAGCAAGGCTGGCGGCTGCACGACCGCACGGGCAACGGTCACGACGGCCGCATTGTCAACCAAGGGATGTGGATGATTGGCGGGCCGTCGTTCGACGCCGCGAGCGTCGGCAAATATGACGCGGCTTACGATCCCCGCCGGGATGCCGACCGGGGTCATGCCCTGCGGCTGGCCAGCGATGATCTTTACGACTGTCGCTGGCCGATCGCTCATCGCGTGCGAATGCCGAAGGATTCGCCGTCCGGTTTTTATTGCGGCCGGTTTGAATATGAAACCGACGGCGAACCGCGGCAACACAACGTGACATTTGTGGTCCGCGCCGCCGAGGACGCGCCGCCTCCGCCGATCTTGGTTCTGGCGGCAACCAACACCTGGAGGGCTTACAACTGGTATGCCTTCGCGGACAACCAACCGCCGGGGCGCCACAACTGGGGCAAGGACGACGTTTCCCGATTGACGGGCGACCACAGCCTGCCGCGATATTGCATGTATCACGACCACAACGCGGGGCAACCGACGTACAAAGTCGGATTGAACCTTCCCTGCGAGTCCGGCGATCCTTATCGCTGTTACCGCGGCAGCGATATCTGGGGCCAGTGGGCCCAGAACGAGCGGCTCGCGCATCTCTGGCTTGATCGGCATCGCTACGCATACGAGGTGATCACGGACATGGACCTGCACCGCACGCCTGAGCGCCTCCATGGCCGCAAGGTCTTGTTGATCGTCGGCCATAGCGAGTACTGGTCGGCCCGCGCCTATGATGCCGTACAAGAATTCTTGGAAACGGGCGGGAACGTGATCGTGCTGTCTGCCAACAGCATGTTTTGGCGCGTCGATTTTGACGACGCCATGACGACGATGCACTGCCGTAAATTCGGCGAAGGCATGCTCGGTTCCGCCTGGACCATGCCTGGCGAACTGTATCATGGGCCGTCGGCCTCGCGCGGCGGGTTGCTGCGGTTCTGCGGCAAACCAGCCTGGGCGGTGATCGGGCTGGAGACGGCCGGCTGGTGCGACGGCATGGACTTTCTGCCGTACACGGTCGCCGATCCGGATCACTTTTTATTTCAACGGCCGAATAAAGTGGGATTAAAGGAAGGGGACACGTTTGGGTTTTTCAAAGAGATCGGGATGGTGGGCCACGAGTACGACGTTCGGCCCAGCATTCTGGTGGCCGCCACGCCTAACATGCCGACAGGATACGAAGACATCCGGGATCCGCCCGGCATGCAGGTGCTGGCCGTCTGCAAAACCGATCGCAAAATCGCCGACTACCACGCCGACGAGAACATGCATCGCGAGAATCCCAGCGGCGTCTGTTCCGAGATTCTCTATTGGCAACGCCCCGAGGGCGGGCGGGTGTTTAACATCGGTTCGGTCGCCGCGCCCTGGGGACTCTACTACGACCAACAGGTCGGTCTGCTCGTCCAGAACGTGCTCCACCATTTCGGCGTGCGACCGCGCCAAAATTGACGCTAACTGCGTTCTTCGCACGAGTGAATCATCGCGTCGCCGGTGTGCCAGTCTGTGGTCTGTGGTCTGTGGTCTGAACTGTCGGGATTTGCATTGAACCGATGAGCCGCTTCCGCAAGCACGTTGTCAATACGTCGCCTGTCAGGCCATGCGGTTGAGGCACCAAGCGACTAGCCCTTCGAGCTGTCGGGCTTTATCACCTCAGGTACTTGGCACATCCCGAAACAACACACCTCGATGCCGCGCGTGCAGTCTTGAAGATACCGTTGCTACGTCAGGTGTTTCGCGCCTGCGTAGTTTCAACGATGTCCCGCACGACCCCACCCTAGCTTGCTAGGTGGTGAGCAAGGTTATCAGCTAGCGAAGCGACAACTACATCCTGGACGACCCCACTCTAGCTTGCTAGGTGGTGAGCAAGGTTATCAGCTAGCGAAGCGACAACGACAACCTGGACGACCCCACCCTAGCTTGCTAGGTGGTGAGCAAGGTTATCAGCTAACAGAACTACTCGGGACCGTAGCTGATGAACCTTATTCACCACGCAGCAAGCTGCGTGGGGCCTCCTTGTTGGCAGTGTTACGGGGGTTAGCTGCTTA
>CAUYYY010000222.1:0-4295 GCA_963577165.1 Planctomycetota bacterium
GCGTGTGGCATTCGGATTCGCTGACCGTCGACAGGTAGTCCGAGATTTCTTCGCTGTGAAGAATCAACTCGCCAACGAACTGCTGTAAGTAGTCGATCAACTGCTCCTTGTAGGTAAGGAACGCTTGCAGGTCGCCTTGTTCCGATTCGGTCTGTTCATGGAGCCATCGAAAAAACGACTGTGCTCGTGACGTAAGCTCATCCGCATCCTGACAAACGTTGCGTATCGTGGTAAGTGCAATGGCTGCATCGATCGAGGTTCCACCACGCATCTGCTGAATCAATCGATTCAGTTGTCCGCTGCCGGCAACGATCCGCTCGAGCGCCCGCGCATCGAGATTCGCCGCCTGATTTAGACGTTCAGCAAAGGTCAGCGTGGAATCATGCGCCGCTTCGCCGGCGGCGCTCATCTGGTAGAGCAAACGTTTGCGATAGTATTCCGTTAGCGACGATACGTCTGCGTTGTCTTGATAGGATTGCAGGTTTCCCCAGGACTCAAGTTGGCCGAGTGCTGACTCAACGTCATCCGCATCAACGGTGATTCCGCGACGCGCCAGTGCGGTACGAACCTCGCCGCCGCGCAAGTGCAACGAGAACTCACTCTTGGCTTCAGCAAAGACATCGATGATCGCTCGATAAAGCTCTGCTCGTTCAGCCGTCAAGTAAGAGAAACATGTCCAATCAATCACGTTGGGCTTGTCGCTATGCTCGGAACGCCCATGCTCCGTGGTGTGTTGACGATCGCTCATGCTGATAATTTAGTTGGTTACCGCTCGCGGGCACACCCCGTTCGGCATGTGGCCCGTTGCCTTCCGCGCGGCTTCGCTCGAAATATCGTCGAGTTTCTTTGGCTATGTCCTTGCCAATGGCATTTTCTTCAACAACAGCGACCACATTGCCACCGGCGTTTTCGTCAAAACGATGTGCTTCAACTCCGGTGCCATCGACCCGTTTTGGATCGACGTTGACGACCATGGCGAGATCATCAAGTAGCTGGCGGGTGAACTCCACATCGAACACCCTGTTTCGCATGGCATAGCCGCAATCACTGTCATCGGTTCTCTCCGCAAGCACGAAGTAAGGTCTCACACGCATCCAACATGGCTTGAAGCGGATCGGGATCGGCAAGGCGGTGATCGCCGCCGCCTGCGTACAAGTCTTCCACATGGTACCTGAACCAGAACCATTCAGATTATTGCCGTTGAGATTGAGGACGTATTGGAAAGCGATCGAAGTGCCAGCTGCCGCGCTCACATCGGTTTCGCTATTGAGGCTGACGTCTATTCTAGGACGCCGAGGCACCCGAGTGCATCACTCGTCGGTCGCTACCTTGGACGGCACGAAATCACAATCGTGGCCGCGGGCGAAAACGTCCAAAATCCCCACCCGCTAGACACGGACGCGTTGCAGCCTGCTATAATTGCGACACTTCAAGCCTGGATCGGTACCAGGCTCAACCTAAATGGGAAAAGTTTGTTCGGAAAACGAACAACGAAAGGAGAACGTCGCCCCTAGTGGTGCCCGGCGAGCTGTACGTTAAAGCCGAGCCTACGACAATGTTTCGTTCTTAGACAAGACGGCAACGATAATTCAAAGCAAAGGAAGTTTTCATGATCAACATTCCGGTTATCCGTTGGGGAAAGCCGTACGATTCCTTGGACTTTAACGAAGTCGTGCACTTTAGCACTGGCGAGCCGATCGCGCGAGTCGGCCAAGCAAACGGCGGCTTGATCCAGCGGGACATGCGCAAGGCCCAACAAGCTCGCGATATTTTGCTTGAATTTTCCTGCCACGACTTGATCGAGCGAATGGCAAAGGCCGCCGATCTGTATGAGAAAGACACGTTGCCGATCGGCGACGGCAACCAGACGCCGGACCAGTTCGCACACCAACAGTCCGCAAGCACCGGTCTGCCGGAACACATGTGTCTCGGCAACATGGCGAAAAACTCGTTTGTCCTGAAGAACATGGGACGAATTTTGGATTGTCTCACGCGCGGTTTGGATCTCGACATTCTGACGAAAGGCTACGGCATCGAAAGCCGCGGCGTCGTCGTTAGCTACCAAGCTCAATCGCCCGTGCTTTCAGCCGTGTTGCCTTCGAATTCTCCTGGAGTTCATACGCTTTGGCTTCCCGTGATTTGTTTGCAACTCGGATTGGTGCTTAAACCTGGACCGCAGGAACCCTGGACACCTTACCGCATGATGTCGGCCTTTGTCGAAGCCGGCATTCCGGCTGAGGTTTTCTCGATCTACCCAGGTGAAGCCGACGCGGGCGCCGCGGTGCTGACATCAGCCAAACGGGCGATGATCTTTGGAGGCACCTCGACGGTCGAACAGTACCGAGGCAATCCGTGCGTCCAAGCCCACGGGCCGGGATTCTCGAAGATTCTGCTGGGCGATGACGTTGTCGATAACTGGGAGCAATACCTCGACTTGATGATAGAGAGCATCTACATCAACAGCGGCCGCGGCTGCATCAATTGCTCAGGCATTTGGGCATCTCGCCACACGCGGGAGATCGCTCAGGCCATTGCGGAACGCCTGGGGCCAATCGAAGCCAAGCCGCCCGAGGATGCGGAGGCCAGCTTGGCTGCCTTTACGGTACAAGGAGTGGCCAACTCTGTTTGGGACATGATCCAGGTCGATTTGAAAGAGGACGGCGCTACGGACATGACTGAGCCATACGGGCCGCGGCTCGTCGAACAAGATCGCTGCGCCTACCTTCGTCCAACGATCGTTCATTGCGCTTCGGCGGATAATGAGATAGCAAAGAAGGAATACATGTTCCCCTTCGCGACGGTCGTGGAGTGCCCACAGGACAAAATGCTGGCGAAAATCGGGCCGACGTTGGTCTGTAGTGGCATTACGCATGACGAAAAGTTCGCGGCGGAGCTGACGAATGCGAATCACATTGACCGGCTCAATGTCGGCCCGATTCCGACAACCAAGCTCAACTGGCTTCAACCCCATGAGGGCAACATCATCGAATTCCTGTTCCGGTCTCGTGCGTATCAGGTGCCGGAACAAGAGCAGTCCGCGTTATAGGTCCTCGGTTCAATGTAACCGTTTACGTTTTCCGTGAACGAGATTCTTGATCTTATTCGGCAAAACTCGGTACCTGGAATCGCCCATGAACACCGACGCTATTATTTCTGTTCACAATTACCACAAGTGATACGGCGACACTCTGGCGGTCGAGAACTTGACCTTCGATGTTTTGGCAGGTTCGATCCTCGGGATGTTTGGTCCCAACGGAGCTGGCAAGACGACCACATTGCGAGCTATCGCCGGCATCACTCGTCTCACCGACGGTCGCTGGCAAGTCAACGGTCGAGGCGATTCCCGGGACGTTATCAGTGAATCCGTTGAGGCGAAGCAAATCGTGAATACGGACTTTGGCATATTCCGTGCTCGAGATCTTCGCGGAACGTATCGTTTTCCGATGCTCCCGGCGCGTCCAGCGGTTCGATCCGAGCGCGATAACGAGCACTCCTTCGATGGTTGCCGGCAATGATGGTTGCCGGCAATGATGGTTGCCGGCAATGATGGTTGCCGGCAATGATGGTTGCCGGCAATGACACCGGGGCATCCGAGCGAAGCCGACAGCCGCGCGCGGCATTGAGCCAACCTGCTGCAATCGAACCCCCTACACACCTGCCACGGATCAATTACGGGTTGTCCGTAACCGGAAAATTGGACTAGAATTCCGCCTGCCGTTATGAGCCGTTGCGTGCGTCGCATACTTGGAGTATGTACCGCGTGGTCTGTTTTCGTTGTTTCCGGGTCGGCGCGACCATTCAGGACAGGAGAAAACAGAGTTGAGTACGGCTTGACGATCGACAAGCAGGAGGGCCAACGGATGGGATTGCCGGAAGTCGTGGAGGCGTCTGAGGTTCAGGTAAATCGTGCCAGGCCAATTGCCATTGTAGGAATCGGGTGCCGGTTTCCAGGAGGCGCCGATGGTCCGGAGGAATTCTGGCGATTGTTGCGCGACGGCGTAGATGCCGTTCGCGAAGTACCGGCGAGTCGCTGGGACATCGACGCCTTCTTCGATGCGAATCCCGAGGCCAAGGGAAAGACCTACTCACGGTGGGGTGGGTTCATTGACGGTGTCGAGAATTTCGACGCGGGATTCTTCGGAATTTCTCCTCGCGAAGCGGCTTCGATGCAGCAGTTCCCGGCGAGCTGATTCATTCTCCTGTCGCGATGGCCGACTGGGGAGGATCGGTCGTCTTGGGCGATCACGAAGCCTGATTGCTCAGAGTTGTCGTTCGGATTAGTGTGAGAAATGGTC
>CAUYYY010000223.1:0-4287 GCA_963577165.1 Planctomycetota bacterium
TCGAAACAGACGCCAGACAGCAAAATAGGATTCGACTTTACATTGCCCCAGACCCTCCATGAATTTTGTTTGGACAGACTACCAACCGAAGGAATCTGCCTGCCGCAAGACTCTCCATCTGGACGTCCCCGTTCCGTGGAGACCCCTATCGAGTAGAGAATTCTCGCTTCCTACTAGTCGTATCGGATGTGAGGCGTCTGTGCTTTAGATGTGTGCGGAGGTGTCATGTGCCGGATCCGCACGGTTTTGTGCGACGTTGAACGAAAAAATAACGGCCGGGCTAAGTAGTCCGCCGGATGATGTTTGCGAGCGTCACAGCATTCGAGTTCGACTACGACCCGAGCAAGCAACGAAGTGGTCCGGATAGCAGGCACAATTGATACGGCTTCCCAAAGATACGACCTGTGAGATCGCCAACGCGGGGTTTCCGCACTATGTGTACCGATTGGCAAGACTTTCTGGAGGAAGTGTTCAAATTCGTAGCAGCAGAAACAGCTGGCAAACAATTTTTTCCGTATCGGGCGCCACCTGTATGAATTAGGCAAAGTTGGCTCTCGCTTGAGTCGTGCCACGATCACTTCGTCCGGCGGTGGCCAAGCATCCCGACGGCCAAGCTGGCCCGCAAGTCGCCCAAAGAGCGAAAGAAGCAAGGACAGAATCTGTCGATTGCGGTTGCTCGGACGCTCGAACGGCAGGGCAACGTGCCGCAAGCCACCAAGGCATAATCAACAGGCAATCGACAGCGGTGCGAGGGACCCGGTCGCGTATCACCGGTTGGCCGTGTTGTACGATAAGGCTGGCAAGTTCAAGAAGGCGAACCCAATGTATCGTAATGCACTCGCGCAGGCCCCCAACAATCCAGAAATCCTTGCCGATCAGGGATATAGTTTCTACTTGCAGAGCCGCTACGCCGAAGCTGAAGAGTCTCTCAAGCGTGCCCTCGAACCGGACAGCGAATTGCCACGGGCACGGAACAATTTGGCAATGGTTCTGGCACGGCGAGAGAAGTTCGACGATTCGTTTGCCGAGTTCCGACGCGCAGGCTCCGACATCACCGACGCCCATGTCAACTTGGCCTATGTCATGATGTGGAAAGGCGATCTTCAAGAAGCCCAAGAGGAATTCGATTTGGCGCTGGACATCGACGAGACATGTGTCGAGGCCAAGCAAGGGTTGGAGCGCATGAGGTCACTTGCCAGGAGAATAGACGGCCCCCGTCAAGCAAGCAACCCCCGTCAAGCAAGCAACACAGCGCCACCCAAGCATCCAGCCGTGAATGAGCCAGTCAGCCCCACAGTCGAAGAATCGATTGCCAATGTGGTGCATTACACGTCACAGTGGCCAAGAAGAGCGGCTTACTAGCGCGAGCCGCGGGGCTTGTCCCCGCGCTAGAAAGTAATGTGCCACAATGGGATGCACCCCGGCGGATCCCTACGCCTTGATCTTGCTGATCTTTACCCGGGTATAGACCGAGCGGTGGCCCGTGTGGCGGCGCGAGTTTTTGCGACGGCGTATCTTGCGGACCGAGATTTTCGGGCCTTGTGCGGCGCCCAAGACTTCCGCCGTAACGCTGGCACCGGTGACCATCGGTTTGCCGACCTGAAAGCCGTCTTTGCCACTCACAGCGAGCACTTGGTCGAAGGTCAGTTTATCGCCGGCCGAAGCATCGCGGAAATCGATGTCCAATTCCTGGCCTTCTTCGACCTTAATCTGTCGTCCGCTGTCAGCAATGATTGCGTACATTGTTTGAAATCCCAGTTTATCTATTGGTCGAGGGCTTGGGGTTCGGCCGTTTCCGCCGAACCCTGTAAGCTAACCGATTTGGCCCGCCTCGTCGAGGGCTGCCTTCAGCCGAACGAAACCCGTACCTCCCGGCCGTCGGAATCTGTACACTCGATGACCAAATGCTCGGGCAAAACTCCTTCCCGGCCAAGGACTTGTACCGTGAGCTGGCCTTCGTCTTCGAACCGAGCCAGTTGTCGCCGTTTCTTGTTATTCAGATAGCTCGCTACCGGCTCGGCCACCGTGACGATCATCTGGGCGATCCGCTCCTGTTGCATGCCCATCATCATTTTTCGCAGCACTTCGATGGCCATGCTTTCAGGCGACTTCACCTGGCCGGTCCCCTCGCAGCCAGGACACTCGTGGAACACGCTTCGCTTCAGGCTGGGACGTATTCGTTGACGGGTCATTTCGATTAAACCGAACGGGCTGGTGCGGAGAATCTTGGTTCGCGCTCGGTCTCGTCTGACCGCATCTTTCAATGCCCGTTCAACACCTCGTTGATGTTTGTCTCGTCGCATGTCGATAAAATCGTTGACCACCACGCCGCCCAAATCGCGGAGCCGCAACTGCCGCGCGATCTCCTTGGCCGCGATCTGGTTCAGCCGATAGGCTGTTTCCTCAGCACCACCGTCGGTGCGAAACGTGCCGCTGTTAACGTCGATGGCCACCAGCGCCTCGGTCTGATCGATCACGATCGAACCACCGCTCCGCAGCGACACTTTGCGCTCGTTGATTCGGGCAATTTCTTCCTCCAGATTGTATTTATGGAACAGCGGTTCTCGGCCTTCGTACAGTTGCAATCGATTGACATATCGCGGCATCACAATCTGCAAAAATTCCTTCGCGCGTTCGAAGGCCTGCGGCTCGTCAATGTAAATCACATCCACTTCACCGGTGAAGATATCGCGAATGGTGCGGATGATCATATCACTTTCTTCATAGATGTCGGTCGGTGCGGCCATCTTTTTGATCCGCCGCACGATCACCTTCCACAACCGCACGAGGTAGGCCAGATCGCGAGACAATTCCTTCTTGGTCCGGTCGACGCCTGCGGTGCGTACGATGAATCCCAATCCCTTGGGCGGATTCAACTCGCGTAAAATATCTCGCAGCCGGTATCGTGCTTCTTCATCTTCGATCTTACGCGACACGCCGATCCGGCCCAGCGCTGGCATCAAGACCAGATATCGGCCCGGGATGCTGATGTACGTCGAGAGCGTGGGCCCTTTCGAGCCGATGCCTTCCTTAATCACCTGCACCAGAATTTCGTCGCCGCGGCAGAAGATATCCTGAATGGGCGGCTTGATGCGGGGTCGCGCACCGGTGGGCCGCCGCGTGGCCGGACGCCGCAGCGTCGCCACGTCGTCGCCGTTGCTGTTCTTGCCACCCCGCGCCCCATTACCACCCTGTGCTCCAATACCCGCCTCGCTCTCCTCCCGCTTGGCGTCTTCCGCGGACCGCTGGCTGCCATCTCGTTCAATCGGCCGGTCCGGATCGAATCCGCCTTGGCGAAAATATTGTGGTTCGACGTCGCTAATGTGCAAAAATCCATTGCGTCCGACGCCAAAGTCGACGAAAGCCGCCTGGATGCTTGGTTCCAAGTTGACGATCTTTCCCTTGTAAATGTTGCCGACATAATTGTCCTGGCTGCTGCGCTCGACATAAAGTTCTTCGAGCACTCCATCTTCAACGATCGCAATCCGGCATTCTTCCGGCTGCGCCACGTTGATTAGCATTTCTTGTTTCATCTGTTTTTCATTTCTTTCCCGAAAAGTTGGCCAAACGATCACCGCTCCATGGTTGCCGAGGGTTTCACTGCGAAGCGTTCTTCTGCTCGCACAGTAATGTGTCGCCGTCTGGCGACCTAGGACACCGGCAACTCGGGCGCGATCTTGTGCAACTCCTCTTTTAAGTAAATCTTGATATCTCTGGCATTGTCGAGCGATAACACGCGGTCAGCCACTTGGCGACACTGCGCTACCGTCACACTGCGACAAACTTTTTTGACTTCCGGCATGGCTCCCGGCGTAACACTCAACGATCGCAGGCCCAGGCCCAGCAGCAGCATGGTATAAGTCGGGCTGCCGCTCATCTGCCCGCACATACTGATCGAAACACTTGCCGAGTCAGCCGTTTCAATTGCCGTCTGAATCAGACGAATCACCGCAGGATCTGCCGCCGTGTACAAACTGGCCACATCCTTGTTGCTGCGGTCGACCGCCAACGTGTACTGGATCAGATCATTCGTGCCGATGCTGAAAAAGTCCACTTCGTCCACGAAACGATCCATCGTGACGACTACGCTCGGAACCTCAACCATGATCCCGATCGGGAGATCGCGGTTAAATTCCACTCCGATTTCATCCAAATCTTCCATCGCATCGGCTAGCACCATCTTCGCCTGGCGAAACTCTTTGAGTGTGCTGATCAGCGGAAACATGATCCGCACATCCCCCAAGGTGCTCGCTCGAAGGATGGCTCGCAATTGGGTGCGAAACAGTG
>CAUYYY010000224.1:0-4280 GCA_963577165.1 Planctomycetota bacterium
GAATTCAACGAAAACAACCCAGAAACTGGGGCCGCAGGGAAGAATATGCGAACAATTCCCCACGCGTTAGACACGGGGGGGGCGCAGTGCGTTATAATAGCGACGCTTCGAGCCTGGATCGGTTCCAAGCTCAACCTAAATGGGAAATGTCGGACTAACCAGTTCGAACGTGGACAAAGCCCAGAGAGATCGGAACACGCCCCTAACGATCGGTGCGGTCAGACGTTTCATATTTCTTGCAAAACAACACATTGCAAGACAAGCAAAGGAACGAATGTGTCACATATCGTTATCTTGGACGGCTTTACTCTTAACCCAGGCGACAATCCTTGGAAATCGCTTGCGGGTTTTGGAACCATCGATATACATGATCGCACCGCGCCGGATCAACTTATTACACGAGCCCGAGAAGCGGACATCTTAATCACCAACAAGACCCCCATCTCCGCAGAGGCTATCGAGCAGTTGCCGAAGTTGAAGTTCATCGCCGTTTTGGCAACCGGGTTTAACATCGTAGATATCGATGCGGTACGCAAACGGGGCATTCCGGTTTCCACCGTACCCGTCTACGGCACCACGACCGTGGCTCAATTTGCCTGGGCATTGATCCTCGAGTTATGCCATCATGTAGGACAGCACACTCAGAGCGTGGTGGCGGGTAATTGGGCCCGTTGTCCCGATTTTTGCTACTGGCACACACCACAGATAGAACTGGTCGGCAAGCGATTAGGTTTGGTTGGTTACGGACGCATTGCCCGCCAAGTGGGTGTGATTGGCGAGGCCTTCGGCATGGAGGTGTTCGCCTGCGAGCAACCCGGCTTCAAGCCACCTCCTTTAGCGTCAGTAACCATGTGTACGAGGGAAGAGTTGTTTGCCGAGGCGGACATCGTGAGTCTCCATTGCCCGCTCACGCCGGAGACGGATCGAATGGTCAATCGCACGTTGCTGAGCCGTATGCGTCGTGAGGCGTTTCTGGTAAACACCTCGCGAGGGGGCCTGGTCGAGGAGCGCGACCTGGCCGAGGCGCTCAGTGCTGGACAGATCGCCGGTGCGGCGGTCGACGTCGTATCAGCCGAGCCGATGCAAGCTGACAATCCTCTTTTGGCGGCACCCAACTGCCTGATAACACCACATATTGCTTGGTCCACTTTAGCGGCTCGGCAACGTATCATGCAAACCACAGCGGACAACATAGCTGCCTTCTTCGCCGGCCAGCCACAAAACGACGTCACGTAAGCGGGCCGAGAGTAGGCGAAACACTTAAGGGAGCATTGAGCCCATGAAACCACGCGACATTTTCCTAGCAAAAATTACCGGCGGCCCGGCCCCCCGCCCTGCCACCGGCAGTGCGACTTCCATTGTCACAACAGACCTGATGGACCAGGTCGGCGCGTCGTTCCCCGAGGGACACCTGGAACCGGAGCCGATGGTCCGCTGGCCGGCAGCCGGATGGCCCTGATGGGCGGGACGAGCAATCTCGATATCGTCCGCCAGGGGACTCCCGACCAGATCGCCGACGACGTCCAGAAAAAGATCCACTGTGGGATCGAGGTGATCGGCCCCGAGTGCGCCGTACCGTTGGACGCGCCGTATCGAAACCTAAAACGGATCGCCGACAAGGTCAAACAGTCTCGATAGATTCTTCCTCTCACCACTTTATGCGGCTGATCGACGTTTAAGGGTTTGCTTTACAGAGGGCGTTCCCTACAGTTTTCCAGGGTCTTCAACCATTCATCTGGAGCGATGCGGAATCACAATAAGTCTTTTCTGTAAAACGATTCACATGCGGTTAGCCACGGCCCTTTGACCGCCGATCGACATTGACGTACAGGGCGATTTTTCGGATACTTACGGGTCTCTTCTCGCTGCCAGCATTGGGTAAACCAAACAAGTTTCCTTTTCGAGAGTTCGTCTATGGCCGTGGTGGATAACGTCGACCTAAGTTCCTACTGCCTCGATGTGGCGGAGCGCGCGCGAAGGGCGTCGGCCGAGCTTGTGCGGATCCGTGGCAAGCAAAAGATTGACTGGCTGCAGTCGTCGGCCGCGTTGTTGCGCGACCGAGCGGATGTAATCGCAGCGGCCAATGTCCAGGATATCGAGGCGGCGCCCGGATTCGGACTGACCGACGCCCAAGTCGATCGCTTGCGATTGACGCCCGACCGGATCGAAGCGATCGCCGTGGGGCTGGAGGAAGTTGCAGCGCTGGCGGACCCGATCGGCGAGATCATCGAGTCGACCGTGCGTCCCAATGGCCTGGACATCCGCAAGGTGCGGGTCCCGCTCGGCGTGGTGTTTTTCATCTACGAGTCGCGGCCGAATGTAACGGCCGACGCGGCGGCCATATGCGTGAAAAGTGGCAACGCGGTCATCCTGCGGGGCGGCAAAGAGGCTCAGCATTCGAGCCGGGCGATCGTTAACATGCTTTCCGAGCGGGCGGCGGCCGAGGGACTGCCAGCCGATGCGGTGCAGTTGGTCAGCACAACAGATCGCGCCGCGGTTGGGCATTTTCTCTCGTATGACGAACTGATCGACGTGGCGATTCCGCGTGGTGGCGAGGGTCTGATACGTCGTGTGGCGTCGGAAGCTCAGATGCCGGTGATCAAACACTTCGCGGGGAACTGTCATGTTTACATCGACGCGGCGGCCGATTTGGACATGGCCGAAGCCGTCACGGTGAACTCCAAATGTCAGCGGCTTGGCGTGTGCAATACGGCCGAGTCGCTCGTGGTGCATGCCGACATCGCGCACGAATTTCTGCCCCGCGCGGGCAAGGCATTGGCTGGGCAGGGCATTGAGGTCCGAGGCGATGCGAGGACGTGCGAATTGATCGCCGCCGCCAAGCCGGCTACCGATGACGATTATGCGACGGAATACTTGGGGCCAATCCTCTCGGTGAAGATCATCGCAAGCCTGGACGAGGCGATCGAGCACATCAATCGCTTTAGCAGCGGGCACACCGAGGCGATTGTCACAACGTCGCTCGATGCGACTCGCGAGTTCACGGAGCGGATCGATAGTTCGGCCGTCATGGTCAATGCCAGTACGCGGTTTAACGATGGCGGACAGTTTGGCCTGGGCGCGGAGATCGGCATCAGCACCGACAAGTTTCATGCCCGCGGTCCGTGCGGCATTAAGGAACTTACGAGTTACAAGTACATTGTGGTGGGCGACGGACACGTGAGAGAATGACGGATGGTCTGATACCTGAGGGCACGCGAGGAATAAGTTGTTTAAGCCCGAAATCCGAATTTCGGAATGCAGAATTTGATCGTAACGGAGTGCGAAATGGAAGGCGACGTTTTAAGCCAGGCCGAAGTCGAAAATCTGCTTACCGCGATGGACAGTACGACGGCCGGCTCGGCGGCCGAACCTGTGGCGGGTCGCGAACACACACCCGCGGCATCGAGTAAGCCGCGCGAGAAAATCATGCCGTACGACTTTAAGCGGCCGGAACGTGTCGGCAAGGAGCAGATGCGTGCCCTGCAAACACTGCACGAGGGAATTGGCCGCAATTTCGGTGCGGCACTCTCGGCGTTGCTCCGCAGCATTGTCGACGTCAAGCTAACGAGCGTCGATCAGCTTACGTACAGCGAATTCGTTTTCAGCCTGGAGAATCCCACCTGTTTCAATTTGATCCAGGCTAAACCTCTCGAAGGCAATCTGATCCTCGACATCAATCCGTCGATTCTCTATCCGATCATTGATCGCCTGCTCGGCGGCGGCAGCGAAGTCGGACCGATGTCCCGGCGCCCGCTAACCGAGATCGAACTGCGACTTGTGTCGCGGATCACACGGTTGTTTCTAGACGAGATGCAGAGCGCTTGGGATAATGTGGTCAAGTTAGACCTTTCGGTTGAGCGGGTGGAAAGCAATCCGCAGTTGGCACAGATCGTACCACCAAACGAAGTGGTTGTGTTGATAAGCTTCGAGTTGACGCTCAGTGATGTGCGCGGGATGATCAATCTCTGCATCCCGTTCAACTCGATCGAACGGATCAGCGGAGATCTGACGGCCAATAGTTGGATCACGGATGGCCGCAAGCCCTCAACACCCGAAAGCATCGACGCGGTCAGCCGTCAGCTTTCTGGTTCGCTCGTGGAGGTGGTCGCGAGGCTGGCCAAAACAAAAATCAATACCGGTGATCTGATCGGACTGCGTGTCGGCGATATCATCACCACCGAAAGGGACGTCAACGGCCCGATTTCTGTCATGGTGGAAGGACACGAGAAGTTTCAGGCGTACCCGGGGGCATATAAGGGACGCAAGGCGATTCGAATCGA
>CAUYYY010000225.1:0-4279 GCA_963577165.1 Planctomycetota bacterium
ACGACGTCGACGCCAGTCGAGGCGATATGATCGTCCGACCGGGCAACATGCCGAAGCAGGAACAGAAGTTTGATGCCATGATCGTCTGGATGGACGAAGAGCCCCTTGTTCCCGGCAAGACCTACATCTTCAAGCAGACCACCAAGACCGTCACCGGCACCGTCAGTACGTTGCGCTATCAGGTGGACGTCAACACGCTGCATCGCCAGGACACGCCCACCTTGGGATTGAACGAAATCGGTCGTTGTGCGGTGTCGCTGAATGAACCGATTTGCTTTGATCGATACAAACGAAATCGGATCACAGGTTCGTTTATCGTGGTCGATCGCATTCGAAACGTGACGCTCGGCGCCGGCATGATCTTGGATCGAGTCACCGGGGATCAACAGACGGCTCACTGGGACGATGAGCCGCAGAGTAAAACGCTCAGCACCGAGATTAGCAACGTTTCGGATGATGAGCGCACGGCCCGCTTCGGCCAACGCCCAGTGACGATTCTGATCACCGGCCTGACGGGTGCCGGAAAAACGACCATCGCCTATGCTCTGGAGCGTCGTCTGTTCGACATGGGCCGCGCGACCGCAGTCCTGGATGGACAGAACATGAGACGTGGTATCAGCAAAGATCTCGGTTTTACTTCCGAAGAACGTTCAGAAAACCTGCGTCGGAGCGCGGAAGTTGCCAAACTGATGAACGACGCCGGCATGATCTGCGTTGCGGCGTTTCTGGCGCCTAGCGACGCCGTGCGCAAGAAAGCTGGCGAAGTGATCGGCAGCGAGCGGTTCTTGGTCGTCCACCTTTCGGCGCCCGTTGACGTCTGTCGCGAGCGCGATACCGATGGTCATTATCAACGTGCCGACGCTGGCGACATGGCAAATGTCCCTGGTGTGTCCGCTGTGTACGAAGTACCCACCGATGCGGACTTGGTGCTGCCTACTCACGAGTTGCCCGTCGACCAGTGCGTCGATCGCATCGTCATGTTGCTCGAAGATCGCGAAATAGTTTCGTAGCCAGCAGCATGTGACCAACCCGTTCGTGGGCGAGAGGCACGCTTGCCGCTCTCCAAACCGATCAGAGTTCTACCCCTTAAAGAACTCCGGTTGTGGTCTAGCGTGTGGGGTCCACCTTACGTCAGGAAGCTGTCCACGGCGGATCGGAGATGATGAGCGCCTCTAGCAAGCACTGTTCCTGCGGATCTACAATCCGCTTGTCGGGGGTTCGAGTCCCTTCTCCGCTACTTTCGCGATGCGTCGCATCGTCTCGCACACCATCGCCCAAGTCCGCAACACGCAAAGGCTTGGGTGACGTACTCTCGGCAGCCGGCCTTGATTTGTCATCGCAGCCCGTCGCATCGCTTCGCCTCGTTTCGCGTCCCAACTGCTGCGCCTGCTGCTACGCTTTCTGAGCCGCCAACCCGCCATTGCCATCGGTGCCGGTTGCCCGCAACGCCTCGGGCCTGCCATCGATGAGCATTTCCCGCATCCGGCCCACCGCGTCCGCCTCTTGGCCTGGGAACAAATGTCCGTAGGTGTCCATTGTCAACGTGATCGAACCGTGCCGCATGACTTGCTGGACCACTTTGATCGGGGTGCCGGTCATCGCCAGCCACGCGCCACAGGTGTGGCGCAGGCAATGGAAATCGGTAATCTCGCCCTCGTGGTTCACGTCCGCCAGAAAGTCGCTTTGCTCCCGTCGGGCGTATTCGTCCGCGTCGGCAGTCGCCTCCTTCAGCCATGCTTTGCGGGCGTCTGACAGATCGGCACGCAGCATCCGTGCCACCTTCGACTCATCCGGCATCTTGAACATGGGTGCCATCGGGGCCTTGGTCGCGACATGCGCCCGCAGGTTGGCCGCCAGTTCTGGTTGAATGTACTGCCGGGCAAAGTCTCGATTCTTCGTGTTGCCAGCCTTACAGGTGATGTAGGGTGGGTCAGCATCGAAGAACAGTCGGCCTCTGGTCAGGCTGCGTAGTTCGCCGGATCGTAGCCCGGATTGGATTGCCGTTTGGTAGAGCAGCAACCGTTCGGTGCCTGTCATGCCGTACCGCACCGAGCCGTTGGTGGTCGCGGTTTCCAGTCGCCACCATACCTCGGGCAGGAACATCCGACGTTCCCATCGTCGATCGCCTTTGAGTGACGGCTTGCGAACCGATGCTAGGGGATCCCGAGGCAGCTTGTGATTGTCGGCCAACCACTTGGCGAATCCCTTGATGGCGGTTAGATGCGCTTGGATCGTCCGCGCGGAGCGCCCTTGATCACGGAGCTTTCCGGCGTACCGATTCACGCCATCGGCTGACATTTCCGCAGCCGTTTGAAAGCCGGCATTCGCGGCGATCGACCGAATGAATTGCGCCGTGTTCTTGACGTGTTTTTCTGTTCGATTCGCCGCCCGCATCTTGGCTTCGTAGTCGGTCAAGTGCGATTCAATCGAACGCTGCGATTCTTTACCGATTTCGTCGAGGTCCGGGTCAATGACGCCGTCGCGGCGCAGGGCCACATCGGATTCCAGCTTTCCCGCGATCCGTTCGGCTG
Organism: Planctomycetota bacterium; assembly: GCA_963577165.1. Lineage (GTDB taxonomy): Bacteria > Planctomycetota > Planctomycetia > Pirellulales > CAUYYY01 > CAUYYY01. The sequence continues at coordinate 2,532 of CAUYYY010000225.1, forward strand.
TGGCCTTGTCGGTGGTGCGTGCGCTCTTACTTTGCCGCTTGCCGTTGTGGTCAAACCATTGGATGTAGTACGAGCCGCCGCGATTCCCTTTGCCGCCGCGCTTGAATACCGTCGCCATTGTTCACTTGCCTTTCCGTGGTTTTGGTTTCTGTTTCCCTGTCGTGATTCCAAGACCGAGGAAATCCCCAATCTTGTCGATGCTATCGAGCGATAGGCCGGCCACTCCGTTCATGAATCGGGACAAGGTCGCCTGCGTCAGTCCTGTTTCCTGCGCGATCCGATAGCGGCTTACCCCCGCGTTCCGAATTGCGTTCTTTAGTTGTTCGCTGATTGGTTTTGGTTTCGCGCTCATGCTGTGTTCCTACCAGATACTTAATCGTGCGGCAAGTATTTCCGGCCTCTGCGTTTCTGTGCGACTACTTGCGATGAAGGCACCTAGCATCCGTTTTAACGCATCGAGTTGCTCGACGTATCTGGAGGTCATCGGTCGTCATTTGAGTTTCTCCTGGGCAATCCTCGCAATCGGTCTGCCCGTTCCCGCAATCGCCGCGCCTTAGTGGGTGGGTCGCACCGCAGGCAGCGCCAATTGCCGGCCACGGTCTGCCACTGTTCCAGCGTTCCGCATTCCGGGCAAGGGTCGGGCGGGTCGATGATCTCCATCGCCTCGGAAATGGATTCCGCTTCGTGATCGGTTGATTCGACCGGGTCGGCCTCGGGTCGCAGCAGCGCCAGCAGTTCGGCCTTGTGGGCCGTCATGCGTTCCGCCAGGTCGGGCGTTACGGCAGATCGGGGCGAGTACCGCAGTCGATCGCCGTGGGCCTCTAACCGGATTCCCGAGTCGCCCACAATCGCGGTCCAGAGAATCGCCGGCTCGGTCCAGCCGCGTTTCAACTGAATGCGCCGAGTGTTGCCGATCGCCGCCGCCACGGAAGTCAGCATCGGCAGGGCGAAGTAAGACGTGTCGCAACCCATCGCCTTCGCGCCGGCCACTACGAATCCGCGCATCGGTTCGGGCAGTGTATCTGTGGGGAAGGGTTGGAATTGCAAGATGCGGGCCGCAGGTCGGACGGATTGGATCGCCACAGCTTCATTAGCCAGGGCTTCCACCTGTCGCCTCAGTTCTTCAGGCTCGGCAGCATCGCCGTGGTCGTCAATCCAATCGACTATGTCGCCGTGGTCGGGCAGGTCGGGCAGTTCCACCACCTTGACCACCGCCGGGGGCGTCAGCTTCGCCAGGATCGTCAGCACTGCATCCGCATACTCGCCACCGGGCTTGTCATTGTCGGGGAGGATTACGCATTCCTTTCCCGCAGGGGCGTCCAGTCGGTTTTGTCCGGGCTTTGTGAACCGTGGGCCGATGTGGTCGCGGTCAGCCCGATCGCGCGGGCCGCGTCCGCCGCTTTCTCGCCTTCGGTGATGAACACCCGATCCGCGCTAGGCAGATCAGGCAGACAATACAGGGGCCTTGGCTCGGGCATGCCACCGATGGTCCACCGATCTCCGCACCGGCGAACCGGGCGGAATGTCTTCTCTTGTTTCTCACCCTCGGGCGTCGGCAAATCGTAGCGGGCAATCAACGCCACAGGGTCGCCCTGGGCATCTCGGTAGGTCCAGTAACACATCCGCCGGCCTTTTGTCTTTGCCATCTTGGCATCTAACCCGGATTATTCACCAATGTTGGGCGACGAGTCGTAAGTCCTTTTCCAGTCGGGAAGTACAGCGATCTTACCTAGAACACCGCGCAGAAG
>CAUYYY010000226.1:0-4263 GCA_963577165.1 Planctomycetota bacterium
AGACGCCCTCGACCGGCCAGCCGGTCCGTGGATCGAGCACATGGCCGTAACGTCGTCCGCCAGCGTGGAAAGACTGTATGCCCGACCCCGACGTGCCCAGCGCCCGATCACGCAGAAAAAACTCCGCTATCCGTTGCTGCGGTCGCATCGGATGTGTCAGCCCGACGGTCCAACCACGTCCTCCGGCCGCGGCATAGCTGCCGGACGCCAACACACTACTCTGTCCACCGTGGAATAAAAAATCGGTCACGCCCGCTTCGCGCAGCACCGCGCCGCCGCGATCCAGCGCATATCCCTTGCCAATCCCGTTCACGCTCAGCTCCATGTCCGACCGCAAGAATCGCACGGTCTGGGCCGCCTCGTCGAGTTGCACGTACCGACTGCCCACTCGATCGAGCGCCGCCTCAATTTCGTCCTCATCCGGCACGTGACCCTCACGACGCGAAAAACCCCACGCCTGCGACAAGGGTCCTGCTGTGATGTCAAATGCCCCGTCCGTCTCGTCGTGAATGCGCAGCGCAAGATGCAGCAGATCGAACAGCCCCGCTTCGACCTCAACCGCTGCCACACCGGCCCGACGATTCACCTCGATCAGCTCACTCGTGTCACGATAGATGGTCAACTGATCTTCTAATCGATCGACCAAGTCGAGCGCTTCGAGCGCCGCATCGGTACCTTCGACATACTGGCCCGCATTGAGATAAATTGCAAAGTTGCAGGCCATCGCCCGTCGATTGAGTGTTACCAGATAGCGGGGATCGCCGCATCTCGGCACCGAGAACGACTCGTCGGTTTGCACCTCGCGGCGTGTCGATTCAGCCTCGGCAGCCCCGCCGTCCTCGAAGCTGACTCCAGCGGCCAGATCGGCAACTGCCTCGGCCGCCGCCTTGCCCTGGAGAAAATCGCGTCGCGTTACCCGACGGGGAGTACTCATCAGCCAAACAGTTGCCCAGGTTGAAGAAACAGGTTACCGTTAATTATACTGAAAATATCTGATTATCTCTTCTTGCGATACACTCTCATATTATGACTGAACCAATTATCAGCGTGTCCGGGCTGCGTGGAATCGTCGGCCAAAGCCTGACTCCAGAAATCGCCCGACGCTACGCAGCCGCCTTTGTCGCCACCTTGCCCCTGGGCGCAATTGTCATCACGCGCGACGGTCGAGCCAGCGGTCCCCAACTGGCCGAGACTTTACGGCAGACGATTACAGCAACCGGCCGCGACTGTCTCGACGGTGGCACAGCCGCCACGCCGACCACCGGCATCCTGGTCCGAGAGCACAAAGCGGCAGGCGGCATCCAAATCTCGGCCAGCCACAACCCGGCCGAGTACAACGGACTCAAACTCTTCTCCGCCCACGGGCGCGTGCTCTCCGCAACTGCCGGACAAAAGGTGCTCAACTTTTACCGTGATCAGAATTTCTCTCCGCTTGAGGTGCCACGTGTAGGCCAAGCGCGCGAGCTCGACGACCCCATCGCGCGACACATAAAAAAGGTGCTGCGGTGTGTTAATGTCGAGCGGATCCGTGCTCGTGGCTTTCGTGTGTTGCTCGATGCCAACCATGGCGCCGGCAGCGTCGTCGGCCGCCCGCTGTTAGAACGCCTTGGCTGCGAAGTCGTCGTAGTCGGCGGCCAACCGGACGGGCAGTTCGCGCACACGCCCGAGCCGACCGCCGAAAACCTAGCCACCATCCGGCCCCAGGTCGGACGCGGCGCCGTGGATGTCGGCTTCTGTCAAGATCCTGACGCAGATCGGCTGGCGGTGATCGACGAACGTGGCCGTTACTTGGGCGAAGAGTATACGCTGGCCCTCTGCGTCGATCATCGGCTGCGTAGCTCGCCCGGCGCGGTGGTAACCAACTGCTCGACCAGCCGGATGTCGGAAGACCTGGCCGAAAAATATGGTGTGCCATTCTACCGTTCGGCAGTCGGTGAGGCGAACGTCGTCGACCAACTGCTCGATCACGGCGCGGTCCTCGGTGGCGAAGGCAACGGCGGCGTGATCGATCTCCGGGTCGGCCTGGTCCGCGACAGTCTCGTCGGCATGGCCCTGCTGCTCGATGCTATGTCCAATCGCCAAATGCCGATCAGCAGCCTGGCCGCCGAGCTGCCTCGCTACGAAATCTGCAAAACTAAGATCAACCTGCCCAGCGAGCGGGTCCCGGCCGCACTCAACACGATCGAGCGTCATTTCCGTGATGCGCATGCAGACCGGCTCGACGGCCTGCGTCTCGATTGGCCCGGCCGCTGGCTGCTGGTCCGCGCCAGCAACACCGAACCGGTGGTCCGCGCCATCGCCGAGGCCGCCACCGCCGAAGAAGCCGAGCGGCTCTGCCACGACGCGGCCGCGGTGCTCGAAAACATCTAAAGCTGAAACACTCTAATAGCCGCGCCGCTCACTCGCCGCCGCCGATGCGCTCTTTTCCCACGTACTTCCACAGCACTTCGGGAATGATGATCGAGCCGTCGGCCTGCTGGCAGTTTTCCAGAATGGCGATCAGTGCCCGACTGACGGCGATTGCCGTGCCGTTGAGCGTGTGGACGAACTGCGTTCCCTTTTCGCCCTTCTTTTTGCACCGAATGTTGAGCCGCCGCGATTGGTAGTCGGTGCAGTTCGACGCGCTGGTCACCTCGCCGAATTCGCCGTCCGTGCCACGGCCCGGCATCCATGCTTCCAGATCGAATTTGCGATAGGCCGATCCGCCCAGGTCGCCCGAGGCCGTATCGATCACGCGATACGGAACGCCCAGCCCATCGAACAACTGGCACTCCAGATCGCAGAAGTAGTTCAACATATTCTCACTCTGCTCGGGCAGCGTGAAGGCGAACATCTCGATCTTCGTAAACTGGTGGACGCGATAAAGTCCTCGCCCCGCCCGGCCCGCCGCGCCCGCCTCGGTGCGAAAACAATGGCTGATGCCGCAATACCGCAGCGGCAAGTCCTCGGCATCGAGCGTCTGTCCGGCCAGCATCCCGCCGAGCGTAATCTCGGCCGTGGCGATCAAATTCAAATCGGTGTTCTCAATGCTATAGATCTGCGTTTCGGGCCCGCGTGGAATGAATCCGATGCCTTGCAAAATCTCGCTCCGCGCCAAGTCGGGCGTGATCATCGGCGTGAAACCCTCGGCATAGAGCAGTTGCACCGCATAGAGCTGCAGCGCCAGTTCGAGTATCGCCGCTTCGTTTTTCAAAAAATAGAACCCATGGCCCGTCACCCGGCCCGCACTCTCGAAGTCGATCAGATTATGCTGCTCGGCCAGTTCCACATGGTCGGCCGTGGGGAAGTTCAGTGGCACAACGTCCGTCGCACCACGCCGCAGTTCGCGGCAAGCGTCCTCGGCGCCGATCGGCGATTCCGGATGCGTCAGGTTCGGAATCCGTCGCAAGAGTATGCCCGTTTCAACCTCCAGCCGATCGATCTCCGCCTGCCGATCCTCCTTTTCTTCTCGCAACCGTCGCCCCTCAGCCTTCCGCGCTTCCCGCTCGGTGTCGTCTTGGGCCTGACCGATCGACTTGCTGACTACGTTGGCCTGCCGGCTTAACTCCTCGACCTGGGTCTGCAACTCACGTCGATTGTTTTCTAACTCGGCAAACTGCGCCACATCGACCTTCACACCACGATGATCGCAGTTGGTCTGCACCAACTCGACGTTGTCCAGAATAAAACGTTTATCCAGCATCGATCGTCCTTCAATTTATTTCCGGTTACCCGGCGGTGCGTAGCACCGCGGCTATTGCTCTCTGCTCCATGCACTCCGCTCTCCGCCCTATGCTCTCCGCTCACCTATCTCCGCCAGCTTCTGCCACAGATGGGCGCTGGCTCGTGTGCCACGGTGGAAATCGGCCAAACTAAAGTTTTCGTTCGGGCTGTGCGTATTATCGTCGTTCTGGCCCCAGCCTAACAGCAACACCGGCGCACTAAGAACTTGGCCAAAGGTCGTCACGATCGGAATCGAACCTCCCTCGCGAATGAACAGCGGTGCCCGGGAGAATCCCTTTTCGATCGCCGCCGCGGCCGCCTTCACATACGGACTATCAAGCGGCACCACCACGCCCGGCGCTCCGTGATGATCGATCAACTCGACCTGGATGCCGGGCGGTGTGAGCGAAGCGACCAACTCGTGGAATCCTGCGGTGATCTTCGCCGGGTCCTGATTGGGCACTAGGCGAAAACTTACCTTCGCCCCTGCCCTGGCGGGCAGCACGGTCTTCGCGCCCTCGCCCTGATAGCCGCTCCAGAGCCCGTTGATGTCGCACGAAG
>CAUYYY010000227.1:0-4262 GCA_963577165.1 Planctomycetota bacterium
TGCCGAGAATAAACCAAACTCAAATGTAGTGACGACTTTGCACCCGCCACCCTAGAAAATAAGGTATGTCTGACGTCTTACTGGGGAACTTGGGCTAGGTTTGACTCGATAGGACACACTCGACGGGAGGCGACCGGCACGCACGGTGATCGACACAGCGGAAAACAGCCGGTTTTCTCTCATCGCGCGGCGCTCGATCGGCCCTACGATCGTCTGCCTGGCATTCCTAGCGCTGTTGATCTGGACCTGGCGAAAACTGCCCGATCCGTTGATCGATTTTGGACGTGAGCTTTACGTTCCTTGGCAACTGGCCGAAGGCGAATCACTCTATCGAGACATCACCTACTTTAACGGCCCCCTGTCGCCGACGTTCAACGCCGCCGTCTTCCGTCTCTTTGGGGTTTCGTTCTCGACGCTCCTCTGGACCAACGTGGTGCTTGTCGCGTTGCTCACGGTGATGCTCTATCGATTCCTGGCCCGTGGGTTCGGACCGCCCCGTGGTTTCGTACAGCTCGGAGCAACGCTCGGGTCGCTCGTTTTTCTTACCGGTTTTGCCTTCTCCCAGTTGTTGAGCAATGGCAACTATAGCTACATTTGCCCTTACTCTCACGAGATGACCCATGGCATTTTGCTGTCGATTGCCATGCTCAGCATCGTCTGCCGTGATTTTCGACTGCGCTCAGCGTCGATGTTTCCGGCCGGCGTACTGCTGGGTCTCGTTTTTCTGACGAAGGCGGAATTTTTTCTGGCGACCTCGTGTGCGGCAACGGTGGCGGTTGTCGCGCCGCCGTTTCTCGGGCGGGTTGCCTGGCGTCGCGCGTTTCGCTCGTCCGTGGTATTTGCACTCGGAGCGATCCTGCCCGTCGCCGGGTTCGCGGCCTGGCTCGCCCGCCAAATGCCCTGGGAAGAAGCGCTGCTTGGCGTGGCCGTGGATATTCACGAGCCGTGTCACCGAATTCTACCGACCGATGTCCGGACTGGACCAACCGCTCGTTTCCCTGCTGCTGATGGACAAATCGGTCCTCGCGACGGTGTTGATTCTTGCCGCGCTGGTGCTTTACGACCGATTTCGTCATCGCCGCTCGTCGTGGCTCGAGGCGGGGATCGTGCTGTGCGTTCTTGGCGTGACGCTGCTTCGCGGCCGTGGTTTCCCACTTCTTTTGGAAGGTGGCCCGCTGTTGATCGCATCGCTGGCGATGGTCGTGGGATTCGGACGTCTGGCCGTACGCCATAACAACCCTGCATGCCACAAGAACGACGACACAGGGTTCGTGCGGCTGGCCATGCTCACTGTTTGGGCGACGTTCGCTCTTTGCTTGCTGGCCAAGGTCGTCTTGGCACCCAAGATAATCCACTACGGTTTCGTCTTGGCGATGCCTGCGACGTTGATGGCCATCGGGGTCCTCTTAGACGTTCTTCCGAAATGGCTGTGTCGCGTTTGGAAGGGTGGTGCGGTGTTTCGCCTGGCTGTTGCCGGGCTCGTCCTGGCCGACACGCTTGGCTTTGTGGTCGCGACGTCGGCCAATCTGTGGCATAAAACCAGTAGCATCGCCGCCGGCCCGGACCGCATCATGGTTTACAACGATTCGACCAGCCTGGTGGGCCGCGAGGTGACGGAGTTCCTGGCCGAAGCCGACGCGACATTCGTCGCCTTGCCCGAAGGCATCATGCTCAACTACCTCAGCCGGCGACGAAATCCGACGGCCTATATCAACCTGATGCCGCCGGAAGTGCGCATGGTTGGCGAGGCACTGGCCGCCGGTCGTCCCGACTATATTGTGCTCCTTCCGAGAGATATGGCTGAATACGGCGTGGGCAACTTCGGCTGCCCCGAATACGGCGAGCAGATCATGAACTGGGTCCGACAGCACTATCGCCCGGTCCGCACGATCGCCGTGCCCGACACGTCTGGCGACGATTTTGTCATTGAGATTCTCGCGCCGCGCTAGCACCCGGGCGGCGCGAGATCAGATTTCCCAGAAGCGTCCGCACGCGCCCACGTAATGTCGCCGCCGGGTCACCGTCTGGACCCCGTGGATGGAGAACAGCCCAAAGTCCCGTCGGCCGGTGAACGCAATGGGCGAGGTGCGGTCGACTGCGGAGGCTACCGGAAACCGGTTGCCCACATAGGCACCGAAATCGGTATCCGACGGTTTGCTCAGTGCTAGCAGCAGTCCGCCGACCGCCGCGAGGAAGAGGAGCCGTCGCCTGGTTCGATATCGTTTCGAGCTGGATGCCACGTTCGCGAGCCCTCGGCCGGATAAATAAGGCGAGCGGTAGATGAAAACCTACTGTCGTAGCATGGGCCCCTGGCCCGTGCAGATTCACGGGCCAGGGGCCCATGCTACGACTAGCAAAGCCAACCACCGCTAATCTCATAATCTCATCGACCAAGTGTCTCTCCTGGCATGGCCCGACGTCAATGTGCCGGCACGACCGTACCTGGCCCGCATTTCCGCTACGTCTGGCCTACTTTGCTGGTGTTCCCGCGCTTTACGTTTCCAAGTCGACCTTTCCAATTGCCGAACCGTATTGTTTAATACGTCGAGGGCATTTCACGATTATTAGATTATTAGGCGAGCCGCGGGCGTAAGCCCGTGGGTAGCGAAGGGTAAAGATCATGGACAACAAACGAGTCACGCGATACCGAAAAACAGCTTGGGTGACCGGCGGCATGTTGCTGCTGGTCGTTGCCGCGGTATTCTCGTCGCTGAGCGTACGGGCGGCGGACCCGGAAAATGGCGAACTGGAAGCGACGAAAGATTTCGCCCCGTCACTTGAATATGCCCGGTCGCTCTCGCGGGCTTTTCGCAAGGCGGCTCGAGACGTGCAGCCATCCGTTGTGACGGTCACGCAACGCGAGGTGGCGATCAGCAGAGTCAAGGGGCGGGCGGACCAACGTGACGGACCGCGCAGCGGGAACGAAGCCTTCGACGAGCTGTTTCGGCAGTTTCCGTTCCTGCGGAGCGACCCCGATCTGCGACGTCATTTCGAGGGAGAGCGTGGGCCGTCTCGCCGGGGCCGTTCCGGCATGGGCTCGGGCGTCGTCATCGACCGCTCGGGCATCATCCTTACTAACAACCATGTGGTCGCCGGCGGTGGCGAAGTGACTGTTCGGCTGCACGACGGCCGCGAGTTCGAGGCGGTCGAGGTGAAAACCGATCCCGAGTCGGACTTGGCGATCATCCGCATCGAGCATGCCGACGATCTCACGGAGGCTCGGCTAGGCGACAGCGATCGCATCGAAATCGGCGATTGGGTGCTTGCCCTGGGCCAGCCGTTTGGACTCGAAGGGACGGTCACCGCGGGTATCATCAGCGCCAAGGGCCGTGGGCTGCCCTCTTCGGAGCACCCGAGACAGAGCGTGCGGGCCGATTTTCTGCAGACCGACGCGGCCATCAACCCCGGCAATAGCGGCGGGCCACTGGTCGACCTGGACGGACGCGTCGTCGGGATCAACACGGCGATCTTTGCCCGTGGTGGCGGCGGAAACGACGGAGTCGGCTTCGCGGTGCCGATCAACTTGGCGAATTGGGTCAGCCGACAGCTTATCGAGGAAGGCGTCGTCCATCGGGCCTATTTGGGCGTGGGGATTCAATCGCTCAACTACGATCTGGCCAATCAGTTCGGAGTTCCACCCCATCGGGGCGTGATCGTCTCGGCCGTGATGCCCGATTCGCCGGCCGCCGAGGCAGGACTGAAACAGGGCGATATCATTATGCAATTTGCCGGCGAGGAAGTCACCAGCTCTCGTCATCTGCAACGAGTCGTCGAACGCGCTCCGCTCGGCAGTCGGCAGAAGTTGGTCGTGTTGCGCGACGGCGAGCGAAAACGGCTGACGGTCGTCTGCCAAGAACTTCAGGAGCCGTCGCCCCAGTTTACCACGAGCGATACATCGGCCCCGGACGACATCAACGAGTTGGGTCTGGAGGTTAGTTCACTCAGTGCCGAAGTTGCCGAGCGACTGGGCATGGAGGGCGCCGAGGGCGTCGTGGTGACCAACGTTCGACGCGGCGGCTTGGCGGCGCGAGCCGGACTCCAGCGAGGCATGGTCATCGCCGAGATTAACCACCAGCGAGTTGCCAACACGGAACAATTCCGCGAGGCACTCAGCAAGCAATCTCTCGAGGAAGGTGTGCTGCTTCTGGTCCGATCGCGCGGAGGCGCGCGGTACCTCGTGATCCGTTCCCGCGGTTAGCTAGCACCCCGGCTGCTTCACGCGGACAAATGTGCCGAAAAGTCATGCTGGAAAGCAGCCGGGG
>CAUYYY010000228.1:0-4248 GCA_963577165.1 Planctomycetota bacterium
CAGAGCATGTACGACAAATGTAACGCCCTAGCCCGCAATCTGTGGTGGAGCTGGCACCCGGACGTCGTCAACCTGTTTCGCGACTTGGATCCTATTCGTTGGCGACAACTGGCCCACAGTCCCATCGCGCTTTTGACCGAATTTACGCCCGAGCGGCTCGAACGACGTGCGGCCGAGTTGGTCCTCTACAGCCGCATCAACCACGCCCATCGACGGCTGAAGGAATACCTTAAAAGCCGAGATACGTGGGGCGCTTTTTACGGCGGCGTACTCGGCAGCAAGCCGGTCGCCTACTTCTCCGCTGAGTTCGGAATCCACGAATCGATGCCGATCTACTCGGGCGGTCTGGGCGTTCTTTCCGGCGACCATATCAAGAGCGCCAGCGGCCTGGGTGTGCCCCTGATTGCTGTCGGTCTGTTTTACGACCAAGGCTATTTCAAGCAACAGCTCGACATCGAAGGATACCAACAGGAAGAGTACATCGACACGAAAGTCGAAAATCTGCCGATGGAGCCGGCGCTTTGCAAAGAGGGCCGGTCGATTACCATTTCCATCGATACTCGCGCGGGCAAGTTGCTGGCCAAGGTCTGGCTCGCGCGCGTCGGTCGCGTCTCGCTCTACCTGCTTGACTGTGACGTCGAAGGCAACAGCCCCCAAGATCGACAACTGACCAGCCGGCTGTATGGCGGCGACCAACGTACCCGAGTTCGCCAAGAATTGGTCCTGGGCGTCGGCGGGGTGAAAGCATTGCGAGCGCTCGGCATCTCGCCCGGTGTTTATCATCTGAACGAAGGGCACAGCGCTTTCGCACCGCTCGAGGTGATCCGCGAGCGAATGGACGACAATGGGGTGTCGTTTGACGACGCCCTGCGCGAGGTCGCCCAGCATACGGTCTTTACCACGCACACCCCGGTGCCCGCCGGCCACGACCGGTTCGATGGCGGCTTGATCGAAGAACATCTTGGTCCGCTCCGGGACCAACTCGGGATTTCTTACGATCAGCTCATGGGGCTCGGGCGAGTCGAGCCGCAAAACGAGAACGAATCGTTCTGCATGACCGTGATGGGGCTGAAGCTGTCGCGGCGGGCCAACGCGGTCAGCTCGCTGCACGGACATATCTCGCGCCGCATGTGGGCCCATCTCTGGCCGTGGCGGGTCGAAGAAGAATTGCCGATCGGCCATATCACCAACGGTGTGCATATTCCCAGTTGGCTTTCGCACCAAATGCAGCAGTTGTACGACCGCTTTTTTGACAGTGACTGGCAGCATCGCATACACGACCCGAAAGTTTGGCTGCCCATCTACAACGTCGATCCCGGCGAACTATGGGAAACACATACCGCGCTGAAAAACTTGCTGGTCGAGTTCGTAAGGCGCCGTGTCAGTCGGCAATGTCGACGTCGCGGCGAGAGCGAGGAAGTCGTCGAGGCGTCTCGCAACGTGCTCGATCCGCGAGCGCTAACGATCGGATTCGCGCGACGGTTTGCCACCTATAAACGAGCCGACCTGTTCATTCAGCAGTTGGACCGAATGGCCGAGATGGTGGGCAACCCCCGGCGTCCGGTGCAATTCATCTTCTCCGGCAAGGCCCATCCGGCCGATGAGCCGGGCAAGCAACTCATCAAGTCGATCGAAAGTCTGCGGCACGATCCGCGGTTTGCCGGACGGATTGTCTTCATCGAAGATTACGACATCAATGTGGCACGCCATCTGATTCAGGGCGTCGATGTGTGGCTGAACAATCCGCGCCGGCCACTCGAGGCCTCGGGAACCAGTGGGCAAAAGGTTGTGCTCAACGGCGGGCTCAATTGCTCCGTGCTCGACGGGTGGTGGGCCGAGGCGTTCAACGGTGTTAACGGTTTTGCAATCGGCAACGGCACGCATCACGTCTCCGATGAGATCAGTGACAATCGCGATGGGGAAGACCTCTTTCGCGTCCTTTCCGAGGAAGTCATTCCGCTTTACTATGACCGTGATGCGGACGGCCTGCCGCAACCCTGGATCGAGCGGATGAAAAACTCGATCTACTCCCTGTCATATCGCTTCAGTGCCCATCGTATGGTCGTGGATTACGTCCAGAAAATGTATCTGCCGGCGGCGGGCGGTCTGAGTTGCGATATGAATATTCGTTAGGTTAGAAGTTGGTTTCAGCACCCCGGCTGCTGATGAATAAGCCACAGAATCTATCGTGATACAGCAGCCGGGGTGCTTCCAACCTGCCAACAGCCAGCAGCCAGTAATGACCACACACCCGGTTATCACTTCGCCCAACGATCCCCGCTTGGAGCAATTGTGCCACCAGCTCGCCGCGGCGAGTGGCCCGTTGGAAGTGACTGGCCAGTGGCCCGCCGAGCAATTGCGGCTCTGTGGCGAGTACGGGGTTTACGAGTGGTTCTTGCCGCCGGAATGGGAAGGTCAGGGCTGGAGCGACGTCGACGTCATTCGTGGATACCTTCGGCTCAGCGCGGCATGCCTGACGACCACGTTCATCATCACACAGCGAACCGGTGCCTGCCAACGCATCGCTGGAAGTGAAAATAACGACCTGAAAGCTCGACTGTTGGCCGATCTGGTAAGCGGCCGTTCGTTCGCCACCGTTGGCATTTCGCATCTGACCACCAGTCGCCGACACCTGGCCCAGCCGGTGCTCCGCGCCGAAGAAACAGACGAGGGCTTTCTGCTCGACGGATTCAGCCCCTGGGTGACCGGGGCCGCGCAGGCCGCGACCATCGTCACCGGCGCGACGCTCTCCGATGGGCGACAGTTGCTTGTTGCGCTGCCGACCGATTTGCCCGGCGTCACCGTTCCCGACCATGCCCAACTCGTCGGTCTGACGGCCAGCCATACCGGACCGGTCAACTTGGACCAGGTGCTTGTCAGGCGTGATCGGGTTCTCGCCGGACCGGTCGAGAATGTCATGCAAAGTGGTATCGGCGCCGGTACGGGCGGGATACAGACATCGACGCTGGCGATCGGACTCGCCTCGGCGGCGATCGATTTTCTCAACGACGAGGCCGAGCGACGCAAAGACTTGAAACCTCCGGCCGCTCAACTTCGCGAAGAACTTACTGGCGTCCGTGATAAGCTGCTGGCCGTGGCCGCCGGACAAGCGATCTGCACGAGCGAAGACCTCCGCCAGCAGGCCAACAGTCTTGCGCTGCGGGCTACCCAGGCGGCACTGGTTGCGGCCAAGGGCAGCGGATATGTCGTCGGACATCCGGCCGGACGCTGGTGCCGAGAAGCGTTGTTCTTCCTGGTTTGGAGCTGCCCGCAGCCGGTCGTCGCCGCGCAATTGTGCGAGCTGGCCGGTTTAGAGTGACCTGGTAAATAACTTCAAAATTTCAGCACCCCGGCTGCTGAGTGCTGGCAGCCGACAACTAACCGTGACACAGCAGCCGGGGTGCTTTACAAGGCCATGACTGAGAAAACAGACATTACTTGGCACGAGCAAGCCGTCACCCGCGCTCGCCGCGAGCAACTGGCCGGGCACAAGGGTTGCGTCGTCTGGTTTACTGGGCTCAGCGGCAGCGGCAAGAGCACCATCGCCAACCTCGTGGATCAGCAGTTGTGCGAGCGGGGCGTTCGTAGTTATTTGCTCGACGGAGACAATGTGCGGCATGGGCTCAATGCGTCGCCTGAACTACTGAGAGAACCGTACGGTGAGGCGTTTGCCGCTCGATTCGGCCTTGGCTTTTCGGTCGCAGGCCGCCAGGAGAATATTCGCCGGATTGGCCATGTTGCCCGACTCTTCTGCGATGCTGGGGTGATCGCCCTCACGGCGTTTGTCAGTCCCTATCGCGGCGACCGCGACTCGGTTCGGGCCTCACTTAGCGAGGGCGACTTCATCGAGATTCTGGTCGACGCGCCGCTCGAAGTTTGCGAAGAGAGAGACCCTAAGGGATTGTACAAAAAGGCACGGGCTGGCGAGATTCGCTCCTTTACTGGTATCGACGATCCTTACGAACCGCCCGAAAAGCCGGAGTTGGTCTTGGATTCGGGCGGGAAAGACGCGGCCACGCTCGCCGGTGAGGTGATCGCTTATCTGCAAACAGCCGGTAAGATTAGTTTGTGATTTCTTTTGAACTTAGGACGAAGAAAACAGCTAGCAGCGAGATTGCTTTATCACCCAGAGCCAGAGTGCGACAACGCACATAACGAAAGGGGGTTATAGCCCGGGTGCATTCCGTGGATTGTGATTTCAGCCAGCTATTTGATAGTGGTTTGAACCGGTGTGGTCGGTTTGCCATC
>CAUYYY010000229.1:0-4225 GCA_963577165.1 Planctomycetota bacterium
GTACGGAAAGGAGATTTTGAGTGTTGATGCGCCATTCTCGGAAGTCGATGATGATTCTCGCAGGTATCGTCACTGCTGTCCTAGGGTGCGACTCAGGCTCCTTCAGCCCAGATGCGGAAGCCGAACTACAGCGAGCCAAGATCCTCTTAGTTCGAGGTGATCTCGGCATGGCTGAATCAGTGCTGCAAAACGCAATAACACTCGCAAGGCAACAGTCACAAACTGATACAGAGATTGCCGCGATTTGCGATCTAACCTCTGTCCAGATCGGGCTTGGCCGGTCGAAGAAGGCATTCGACTTGGCTGGCAAGGCAAAGTCTCTCGCCGAGTCCACATCGAGCAATCGCCTGCCGGAAGTGCTGATTTGTCTCGGCGAAGCCGAGCTATCTCTAGGAGAATTCAAATCTGCCAGTCTATCGTTGAGCAAGGCAATCGGGATTGCGTCGCGAGCGAAGAATGCGAATGCAGCGATTCTTGCTCACGCTCAAAACACGCTCGGGTTACTCAGCCAAAAGCAGGGCAATCTAGATGACGCCGAGTCGCGATTTCAGAAAGCAATTGACCTGCTAAAGCAGCTTGATTGTACCGAACAAGAGATAGTTTTGTACTCGAAGGCTCTTGCAAATCCGGGACTGATAGCAAAGTTGAAACAGGACTTCGAGAGAGCCGGCATGCTCTACGAACAAGCTCTTGATCTACGAATTTCAGTCGTCGGGGATACACATCCAGTGCTGTTTGTTCTTCTTGCAAATCTCGGAACTCTTCGTGCAACTCAACAGAATTGGAACGACGCTTCACATTACTTCAGACGCGCGGTGATACTAGGAGAACAGACGTGGGGACAGGGTGCCAAACGCCTTGACAGCGTCTATCAGAACTGCGCATTCGTGTTAGACAAATTAGGCCACTCTGAGAAAGCCGATGCGATACGCAAGCGAAATTCGCAATCAAAGTAATTGTGTCTGGCAATGTGACCCAGGGTACGCTGCTACGCGGCGACCCTGGGCTTTGTTGTTTAATGCCTTCGGCATATCTGGGAACGCTAAGCACTGTTCGACCATAATCGGCAAGCTGACCAACCGCACAAAGGAGATGAAACGATGACCACCGCCACGTTTGGAGCCGGGTGTTTCTGGGGCGTTGAGGCGACGTTTCGGCAGGTGTCGGGTGTGACCGGAACAGCCGTCGGGTATGCCGGCGGAGCGGTCGAGAATCCGACGTACGATCAAGTTTGCACCGGCACGAGCGGTCACGCCGAGGTGGTGCAAGTTGAATTTGATCCCGAGAAGGTGTCGTACGAGGCGCTATTGGAAGTCTTCTGGAACTGTCACGATCCGACGACGCCCAATCGCCAGGGACCGGACCGGGGCACGCAGTATCGGTCGGTCATCTTCTGCCACGACGATCAGCAGACGGTCGCGGCCAACGCCTCGAAGGAGCAGTTACAACAAAGTGGCAGGCATGGCCAGGACATTGTCACGGCCATCGAGCCGGCTGGGCCATTCTATCGGGCCGAAGCGTATCACCAGCAGTATTTGGAAAAAAGAGGTCAGGCAAGCTGCCATCTGCCGTGACGTCAGGGGAATTGGAACCGCAGATGGACGCGGATAAACGCAGATGAAGGAAGGTTAAACGCGGAGGGCTCAGAGACGCAAAGAAAGAGCGGCTTGCCGGAGCGGCGCTACCGCTTGTTCCGGCCTGCATTTTTGGCGTCAATATGGCCCTTTGCTTGCTGAACGAACTCGGTGGCCCACGGTTTGTCTCCATAGAGCCGGACGATCGCCGTCAGCATGGCACGCCCGCGGCCGGGGTCGGTCGCCTGCATTGCCACGGCGCGCCGCAATTGCTGCTGGAGTTCGTCTCGCTGTTGGGCAACGCTCTCGTCATACTGTTGCTGAAGCTGAGCCAGTTGTCGTCGGGCCAGTTTGAGACAGCGCTCTCGACGCTGTGCGTCGCTTGTTGTTTCGCCGACGTCAGTAGGCGGGCCATCAGTATAGAGCTGGAGCATGGCCTGTAATCGCTCGATCGCCAGGTGAGGATTCTTCTCGGCCAGATCGACGGCCTCAACGTACAGTCGCTCGAGCGGCGTCAGCGAGCCGGACGAGGAGCGGCGCACACGATTGCGAAGTGTGCGGTCGAGGCGGGCGACCTCGATGTCTTCCAGATAGTCGCCAACCTGAGCTGCGCGAGGGTCATCGGGAAAGCGCTCGAGAAAATCTCGCATCTCGTCTTCGGTTCGTCCGAGCGCAACGTCGGTTCCGATTTCCGCCGCCGTCTGGATCGTCATATACAACGCATCGGCCGTGGGTGGCCTGGAGAGGTACCAACCGACGAGCCCAATGACCAGCAGGCTGGCAACGAGGCCGAAGATCTGTAGCAGCGCGAGCGGCGATGGGTGCGGCCGGCGCATTTGCGCTCTTCGCTCGTCCTGCTCGACCGTCGTGAATCGGTCCCTGGCGGTCGGCTGCGTGGCCTCGGTAGACACATCGGCATTGGACGGGCCGGCATTGGAAGCGCCATCCGGCACACCGGACGCTCGCTCGTGCTGGCTGCCGTCAATCGTCTCGGTCAGGCTAATCGGCACCGAGTCGGTCGCTGGCGCGTCGGGGTCCACGATTTCAAAATCGGCACTGATCGGACGGGACAAGGCATGCAACATGGCTTCCAATTGGCGGGCCACAATCGCCGTGTTGGGAAACCGGCTTTCGGGATTTTTTTCCATCAGTTGCATGATGATTCGTTCCAACTCCTGCGGCGTGTCGGGCGCGTAGGCGTGGACCGGTTCCGGTTGGGCGAAACGCTGGAGCTGGAGCATCTCGGGCATCGTGTCGGCTTGCAGCGGGCAGCGGCCGGCCAGCAACGTGTAGAGCACACCGCCCAGGCTGTATTGGTCGCAACAGTTCGTTACCAGTCGACCGTCGGCCTGTTCGGGCGACATGAATTCGGCCGTGCCGAGCAGCCCGCCAGCTTGAGTTAGTTGATTGCTGCCGAAGAGTCGGGCGATGCCAAAGTCCGAAAGCTTTACCTGCCGCCGGTCGGTTAGCAGCAGATTGGCCGGTTTGAGATCGCGATGAATCACGCCATGGTCATGGACATATTTGAGCGCCTTGCAGACGGCGATGCCGATCTCGGTCACCTCGCGCCAGTTGAACCGCTCTCCGGCGTTCAACTCGTCTTCGAGGCTGGGGCCGTCGACCAACTCCATCGCGTAAAACAATATGCCGTCTTGTTCTCCGTAGCCAAACAGGCGAACGATGTTTTCGTGACGGAGTTTTTTCAGCGATTCGATCTCGGCTTCAAAACGTTCGCGAAAGCCCTCGGCCATGGCGAACTGAGGGTTGAGGACCTTGATCGCCACGCGCTCGCCCTGTGGCTGGTCGGCCTGGGCACGGACCGTGCCCTCGTAGACCGTGCCCATGCCGCCTCGCCCGAGCGTCTTGCCAATTTCGTAGGGACCAAGATGTCGGAAGTGCTTCACGAAAAGAACCGATTGGATGAGGTGGCGAATGCTCGTTTTCATAGCCGCAGGCGGAAGCCGGCGGTTGCCTATGCGCTGGGGCCGCTGGCTTCCGCCTGCGGCTATAATAGCCTCCTTGAAGTCTACGGCTCATCGTAACGCGCCGCCCGGTGAGCGGCCAGCAGGCCGCTGAGGCCAGGAACAGTCGCTTGACGACTGCCGACGTGGGAATCTACCATGTAAGATTCGCTATTTTGTAGTTGATTCTCGTGCCGGTCTTGAAAAAATACCCGTCATGGAAAAAACAAAGGTTGCCATTGTTGGGCTGGGCACAGTCGGCACGGGCGTCGCGCGGCTGTTGGTCGACTTTGGTGACCGCACCGGGCGACACGCGGGGCGTACCTTATGGCTGGAAAAAGCCGTGGTCCGCGACATCCACAAGCCTCGTGATTACCAGCTGCCCGACGGCGTGTTGACCGACGATCTCAAGGAAGTGACCGACAACTCGGAGATCGAGGTCGTGGCGCAGTTGATCGGTGGTCTGGAGCCGGCCCGGACCATCATGCTGCAACTGCTCGAGAGCGGCAAGGATGTGGTCACCGCGAATAAGGCGTTGCTCGCCGAACATGGGCCGGAGCTGTTCGACCGCGCGCGGGCACTGGGCCGGTCGATTGCGTTCGAGGCCTCGGTGGCCGGCGGCATTCCGATCGTGGCCAACATGGGACAGTGTTTGTCGGCGAATCAAATCGAGTCGGTGTGCGGCATCTT
>CAUYYY010000230.1:0-4196 GCA_963577165.1 Planctomycetota bacterium
CAACCTCCTCGTGCAAGGAGCGGATCCGCTCCTCCAAATCAAAATAGTTCTGGACAATCTTTCGACATCCGTCGTAGAATGCCTGGCCTTCAGGCGTGAGCATGAAAGGCCGCTTCGATCGATCGATCAGCCGGGAGCCAAGCTGCTCCTCGAGTTGATGAATCACTTGAGAGACGCCCGACTGCGAGATGTCGTTCTCTTCGGCGGCGCGGGAAAAGCTGCGTCGCCCGACCACGTCACAATAGATTTTCAGCGATTTGAGATGCATGGTTCCAGATGACAATTTCAAATGTTGTGTCAGAATAAGATTTGAAAACGAGATAGTAATCTAACGGACCGGCCGGCGCCCGTCAACTGGCGGCGCTATTGGCCTGTTTGGGAGCGTGCCGGCACGTTCGACAACCCTTGTTCCTCAAAGGAGTTCCGCGTACCACAGGGCGCGTGGAACAGGGGGGGGGAGCCGATGAAAGTGCGAGCCGCGGGGCTTGTCCCCTCGCTAGGCTGTGCTACCCCGCGCTAGAGCAGCCGGGGTGCTAAAGCCGTATCCAGAGCCCACGGCGCCAGATCCGAGAGGCGCCAGAGAAAGAACGAATTTCGGCCGACCGCTACTTTTTGCCCGGGTCGAGTGGCATCGTGGCGCGAATGCCGAAGCTGCCATCGGCTTTGTTCACGTCGGTCCACAACGTGCCCTGGCCGGCGTAGATCAAGTTCAGTTTGATATCATCCGGCAGGCCGGTGGCGAAGATCCAGTTGTTGTAGGCTTCGGGCGAGCCAAACGCGTCGACCGCCAGCTTGAATCGCTCCGCTTTCGCCTCCTCGACCATTTGCTTTCCTCGGTTCTCGGCCTCGCCTTTGATCTCGGCGGCTTGGGCGAGCAATTCGGCCGTTTCCTTTATGATGGCGGCGGACAGCCGTTCGGTCTCGGCACGGATGCCTTCGGCTTTACGATTTCCTTCGGCCTTTTTCGCTGCGACCAAACGGATCGTGTCGACCTCGACCCGACGCTTTTCCAGAGAGACTTGCTTTTCCGCCTGCTTCAATGTGCCTTCCTCTTTGGCCGTTAACTGCTCTTGTTCTCGCGTGAGCTTCAATTCGTCGGCGATGAAGGCGGTCTGTATCGGCTTGCGGACCTCGCGTGGAATATAAATATGCCGCACCAGGCCATACAGCAGAGTAATTTCCTTTTCCTTCAGAACACGTTGAAATTGCTCGACAATCGACTCTTGGAATTTTTCTCGATCCGTCCCCACCAGCAGTTCGACCGCCTTGTATTTCGAGCCATTGTTACGACAGATCGAATCGACTTGTGGCGCGACGATCTTCTTTTCCACCGCTTCCACGTTTCCGATCGTACGGATGGCGTGCGGCGCTTGATCCGGCATCAGGCCCCACACGGCCGTAAAGTCCATCTGGATTTCGAAACCATCGCTCGACGGAAACTCGATGCCTGTTAAATCGTTGGTGATCTGCGGTTCGCCCTCGTCGTCGACAATCAGTTTGCCCGAGGCATCACGCAGTTTGGTGGCTTGAATCGTCATGTGGCGGTAGCCGACCTCCACAATGTCGATCTGTTGTTCGCGGCCGTTTGTCGGATAAATGCCGGGCGGCAAAACGTTGCTCTGCACACCTGCTTTGGCGCCAGTCGCCCGATTGTCGGCCATGTTGGTGACGACGCCGACGTAACCGGTCGGGATTTCGACCCAACCGGAATACTTGTTCCCTTTGCCCGAATCTTCTTGCAATATCTTGACGACTTGCACTCCATATCCGTACGGGTTGATGCGATAACGACCCGGATGCAATACTTTCCGCAGGATGCCCTTGTGCTTTGTATTGCCAATATCGCCTTCTACCAGGAACTCTCGTGATGGCAGATCGTCGCCAAGTTTGCATGTGACGAGGCCGACCTCGCCCGGCTTGACGACAACGTCATCCACTAGCGTTCGCTCCCACCAGATGGGCCAATAGAAATGTCGTCCCGGGCCGCGCAGCTTGGCCAAGATGCCGATCTCGCCTTCTTCGGCCCAGTGTCCCGTTTTGGCATAATCCCGTGCTCCAAAAACCAGGGGACCTTTGTAGCGGAGCATCAGGCTTTGGCCCTCGGGCACGTAGACCCGGTTTACCGTCCAATGGAATCCGGCGCCCGCGATCAACACAAAGGCTAAGAGCATGGCTAGGAAAGAAATGACATTATTTCTCATGGCGATGGAATTCCGTATATAGGTTTGCAATTTAGGATCAGCCGACAAATAGGGCCGCTCTTCCTTAGCTCTCTGCTCTTTACTCTCCGCTCTTTTGACCTTGAGCGATTTTCTCAAGCACAGACATCAAAGGGGAATCGGCCGTGTTGGTCATGATCGTTCGGAATCCAGGAGCCAGTTTTTGATAGAGCACATATCGAGCAAATGCTTGTCCATCGTTGCCGAGCGCCTCGACCGATTTTTTCCAGCCTGCGGCATCGGCCTGATTCGCAAAGGTAACGACCGCCGCCTCGGCACGTTTCTGGGCAAGTACGGCTTGCGCCTTATCCTTCGCGGCCTGCAATCGCTGCTCGGCGACCTCTTTATCTCGGTTGGCCGCCTCGAGGGCGACTTGCTGCTCTTGCCTGGCAAGCGTGACCGCTTCAACGACGAATAGTTCGGCATCGACCAGGGCCTGTTTTTGTTCGATCAGCGCTTTTTCGGTGGCCAGTTTGGCCTCCTGCTCCTGTTGGAGTGTCTGCTGTTGGTACTGTTTTAATTCCTGGACGGAAATTTCTCGCTTTCTCACAGGATCTCGGATCGCTTCGGGCGGCTTGATGCGGGTGATCAACGCCTGAACGATCTCGATGCCCTGTTTCTCGCACGTTTCACGGATTCCTTTCTCGAAATCCTCTTGGAACGCGATTCGGGTCTCGCCGCCGATGAAGTCGCGACCGCTCGAATTGGATCCCCGCAAGCGGCAGAACGATCGCGCGTTGGGCATAATGACTTTGGCGATGATTTCTTCGTCAATCCGGCTCGATCCGGCCACGTCGTTGCCGATGTCGTTATAGGTGACATAAACTTCGGCGGCTCGGGCGTCCATGACGCGGAACTCGATGATGCCGTCGAGTGAAATCCAGAAACCGTCTTTGCTCGGGAATCCCATCTCATGGCCTTCGCCTGACAGGTTGAATCGTTGCGATCGCGTGTCGACGGCGTTGATGCGGTACATGTACGGATTGCGATAATGTGTGCCGGCATCGAGCGTCTTTTCCTGGGGACCACGCTTGCCCTCGCCCACGAGCATTTTGTTGGGTTCTTCCGGTATGGGACCGGCCAGATTGGTCACAACCCCCTTGTACCCAGCCGCAATAATCTTGGGATCCCAAAGTTCAATGATCTCGACGTAATCGTTCTTACTGCGTGGCCGACCGATAACCTGCTTGGTTTTACCGTCGATCAGAAGGGCATTGATAGCATATCTGGCGGGTATGAGCGGCTCCTCAATGATTCCCTTTTGCTTTTCGTTGGTTGCCACAAAATGACCGTAAGGCAGGTCGTCGCCATAGAGCCGAACACGGATGCCCATTTTGCCCGGTTCGATTTCGACCATCGGATAAACTCCCCATCCCCATTCGTAAGGGTTATAGAAGTAGCGGCCTTCGGTGAGCACTTTGAGTTGCAATCCTTTGTGGTCGGCGTCGGGAGCAACCTCTTGGCCGTTTTCCAAATCTACGCCGACCTTTTTTGTGAGCACGGCAAAGTGCTCGGCGGGCACGTCGATGCGGAATTGCGTATAAACGACATAAGCGGAGATCAACAGCAGCACCAAGACCACGGCGATACCGCCGAGTCCGAAACGGAGCGCGAGATTACCCTGCGCTGCACCTCGACCTTGGAGATTGTCTTGCATATCACCAAAACTCATCCTGGTCTCCTTGCCTGCCGAAAGGGGCGGTTGTTGCACTTGCCAGAGAGTTTCCCCGGCGAGTTACTTCATTCGGCTAAGATACGAACATTATTCGTATTAAATTGCACCTTCCGAAATGGGCCGTTTCTGTCAATTCCAGCGGCATGTCAGGCCGTATAACCGTGGCATTAGAATCACTTTCATAGCCGCAGACGGAAGTCAGCGGTCTATCTTGCCTTTACTCTTTCGTTTACTTCGCTCCCTGTTTGCCGATCTTGGGATAGGGCGAGTCGATTTTCCAAGAATTCGGGAACGCTTCAGCC
>CAUYYY010000231.1:0-4189 GCA_963577165.1 Planctomycetota bacterium
CAGACGGCGAAAATTTTGAGCGACTTGGAGACCATCGCGATGAGCAGATCGTCGAACTTCGTGTCGGTCAGCTTGGCCTTGCTCGCCAAGTACGAAGCGAGCAGATTAATCAACAGAAAGGCGGTCCAAATGGACGCCACCACGGTGAAAAGCTTTAAGCCGACGAGCAGCACGGCAGATGCCGCCACCGGCAGACCGATCAGCTTGGTACCGTAATACCAGACGATCGCTTGCATCAAGAGGCCAACTGGTTTCCATAAGCCGCGATCCAGCTCCACCTTCTGGCCGTTCTGTATGAATCGAAACCAGGCATGGGTGAGTCGCTTGAGCAGAAAACGCGTGACCATATCGGCGACAAAGCCCAGGAAGATCAGCGCGAGCAGGCAGATCCACTGGTAGTCGGGCAAGAGAAACGTCTTGCCTTGGAGCGACTCGGGAAACTGTTCGGGCAGCCAGACGGCGAACGGTTTTTCAGCCTGGGTTTCGCCCAGGCCGGTAACCTTGGGTATGTCTTTGTACTTCGTCCAGAGATCTTCAATTTGCGCTACGGTGTCACTCGTGAATCGCCAGTTACGGTCACCGCCGCGGGCGATGACGATACGAAAGGCATCTTCTTGGTCCGGATAGAGTTCGCTCAGTGCATAGGGCCCTGGGAAGTCCTCGTCTTTGGGAACATCTTTTCTCTCGGCAATGTGCCCCAGACGATCAAGGATCTCTTTGAGCTTGAACGCCAGTAGAGGGCCCTGACTGTCCGCTACGTCTTTGCTGAGCGCGGATAAATCAAGACTGTCGGCGGCCGCTTTGTCATCACGTGCGTTGACCTTGTTGATGAGATTCATCAGCGTGGCACGCGGCGTGGCGAGCCGCGGATCGGCCACTATCGTGTTCTGCGCCTGGACGTTGTTCGAGTCGGCCGGCGGACTCTCTTGGCCAGCGGCGGTGGCTGTGAATGTCAGCGCCGCCAGTGCGGCGAGAACAGATTGGCATACAAATGAACGAGACATGGCGTATCCTCCGTGAAGTCCGCAACTTTCCAGCTAAGAATTCTGGCCAGCCAAGGATTCTGGCACACTCGCCCCATTTCGCAAAGATCGATGTGCGGCACGATCTCAGCGTCACTCGATCCAGCCACCGCCGAGCACTTGCGGCCCGTCGTAGCAAACGACCGCCTGGCCCGGCGCCACGCCGTAGCACGGCTCGTCGAAGCGGACATGCAGTCGCTTCTCGGGCAGTCGCTCGAGGGTCGCCGGCACCGCACGGCTGTTGTAGCGGATCTGGGCCGAGCAGCGGCGCGGACCGTCCGCCAGCTCGACCAGCCAGTTGGTGCCGCTAGCGGTCAGCTCGGTGCGGGCCAAGTCTTCTTTTTCGCCGATCACCACGCGGCGGGTGTCGGCCTCGATACGGACCACGAATCGCGGCTCGCCAAAGGCGACGCCCAATCCCTTCCGCTGGCCGATTGTGAAACTTTCGATTCCGTCATGCCGGCCGACGACCGTGCCATCGGTCGTGACCAGCTCGCCAGCCGTGTCGACGTCGCCACGACGCGAGCGGACAAACTGGTTGTACTTGCCGGTCGTGACGAAACAGATCTCCTGGCTGTCTCGCTTATCGGCCACGCGAAGGCCAATCTGTTCGGCCAGGCGGCGAATCTCCGGCTTCTCGTAGCCACCGACCGGGAGCAACATCCGCGACAGATAACGTGGCTCGACCCCGAACAGCACATACGACTGGTCCTTGCGCTGGTCGAGACCCCGGAGCAGGGCCGGCCGCTCGCCCTCGGATGCAGCAAGCCGTGCGTAATGACCGGTCGCCACATACTCGGCACTGACGCTGTCGGCGTAGTCGAACAGCTTGCCGAACTTCAGCCAGATATTACAGACGACACACGGATTGGGCGTTCGAGCGGCCGTGTACTCGTCGACAAAATAGTCCATGATGCGGCTGAAATCTTCCTCAAGATTCAGCGCGTAAAACGGGATGTCGAGCCTGTCAGCCACGCGTCGGGCATCTTCGACATCGGCGGCCGTGCAGCAACCTTGTTTGTGAGGAGACGGGGGTTTGTGTGGCGAGACAATCGGCAGCGACGAGTCGGCAGCGGCCGTGTCGCTCGCACAGAGGGCCGGCGACTGCTCGCCATGGCGCATGAACACGCCGACAACGTCGTGGCCCGCCTGCTTGAGCAGGTGTGCCGACACGCTGCTGTCGACGCCGCCGGACATGGCCAGGACGACACGTGGCATCAGGAATCAGGGGTCAGGGGTCAGGAGCCAGGAAACCGAAAGCACCCCGGCTGCTGTGTCTCGACAAACTACGTGGCTTATTCATCAGCAGCCGGGGTGCTGAAAACAAAAGTCAGAATAGTGGCCGTGTCGGGTGATCGCAAGCGCCCGGGGCAGCTTGGGCTAAACAGAAGCTGGCGTCTGGCGTACAATGGGTGGGCCTCTTTGACATCCCGCGATTTCTTTCTTGAATACGATTTATGGCTATTGAAAAAGAACTAACCGACCGTGCCAGACAGATTCGCGACCGCCTCTTGCAACTGCGAGACTCTCTTTGACTACGCTGGCAAGAAGACCCGAATCGCGGCGATCAATCAGGAAATGGCCGCCGCCGGCTTCTGGGACAATCCGCAGCGGGCGCAGGAAACCGTTGGCGAGCTCAAGTCGCTAGGCGCGATCGTCAAGCCGCTCGAAGAAGCAATCACCGCCGACGAAGACCTGGCCGCGATGATCGAGATGGCGGGCGACGACGCCAGCTTCGCCGGAGAAGTGCCTGCTGAAATCGATCGGCTCGGCGCGCTGCTCGAAGCGCTCGAGCTCAAGTCGCTCCTGGGCGGTTCGCATGACTCGGCCGGCGCGATCATGACATTCAATGCCCGCGACGGCGGAACCGACGCCAACGACTGGGCAGCCATGCTGCTGCGAATGTACGCGCAGTGGGCGCAAAAGAATGACTACGCAGTCGAATTGCTCGATCGCAATGACAACGACGAGGCCGGCATCAACAGCGCGTCGATTGTCGTTCGCGGCCCGATGGCTTACGGCTATCTGAAGGGCGAGACCGGCATGCACCGGCTGGTACGGATCAGCCCGTTCAATAGCGAGGGCAAGCGGCAGACCAGTTTCACGGCGATCGATGTCTCACCGGAGGTTCCGGATAGCGTCGAGATCGAGGTGCGCATGGAAGACGTTCGCGTCGATACGTATCGTGCCAGCGGCGCCGGCGGACAGCACGTCAACAAGACGGATAGTGCGATCCGCATGACGCACATGCCGTCGGGCATCGTCGTGCAATGTCAAAACGAGCGGAGCCAGCACAAAAACCGGGCCACGGCGATGAAGATGTTGCGGGCACGTCTGGCCCGATTGGAAGACGACAAACGGGAAGCCGAGCAGGCCGACAAGTATCGCGATCAGGCGCGGGTCGGTTTTGGCTCGCAGATCCGCAATTACTTTTTACATCCCGATCAGCGGGTCAAGGACTCGCGGACCGGCGTGCTGATCGGCAACTTTCAGAGCGTGTTGGATGGCGAGATTCAGCCGTTTCTCGATGCGTATCTTCGCTGGCGGGTCGGCCAGGACATCGAGTAAGGCAACTCACGAATGATAAACCACCAGCACCCCGGCTGTTTCAGCCAGATCGGCGTGCCGAAAAGTCGCTCTGGAAAGCAGCTGGGGTGCTCTCTACGTTGAACGCCGAATCGCCCATCTTGCTCCGTGCTGTCGATGACCGGGGTCGGGGTCTGCAAGTCGGCTTTCACCGCTGTGGCGACCGCTTTGTCCATACGATCGCGGCGGTCGAGGGTACGCGGTTGTTGCCGCTGTTGGCCTCGGTCGAAGGGACCGACGCGGACGACTGGCCCGAGAGTCCGCCGCTGCAAGAAGTTCACGTCGAGCAGCAGGAAGAGACGGGCCAGGTGATCTTGGCCGTCGGTCGCTCAGGCCGCAGCCATTGGTCGCTGAGCGTACATGCCGAGCCGGCGTCTGAATCAACGGCGCCCGAGGTGGTGCGGGCCGGGCTGCTGTTCGATGTGGCGGTGCGGCTGAAGAGTGAACCCCAACAACTGGGCAGCCTGTATCGCTCGATGACGGCCGTTTCGGCTTCGAGTGAATCGAGCACGTTGGAGCTCATGCTCTCCGGACGGCGGTACTTGATCGAGGCAGTCGCCGTCGACGGACGGCCCGCGAGC
>CAUYYY010000232.1:0-4189 GCA_963577165.1 Planctomycetota bacterium
CTCTGGAACGCCGCCAAAAGCGCCGCCCGGCATAACCCCGTCTGCAAGGAACTGTTCGATCGACTCGTTGCCAAAGGGAAAACTGAACCGGCAGCCTACGGAGCCGTCGCCAGAAAACTTGTTCAAATCATTTACGGTGTGCTAAAAAATAAAACAATGTTTCAAATCCAACCTCAAAACACTTGACATTCAACGGACAATCTCTGCGGTGATTCTTCTATTCGCCACGCTTGCACAGACCAACTCTCTAGGCAAAACGGGCGGCGAATGGTATCCTTGAGAAGACGTTTTTTCCTGTTTTTCGATCAAGGTATCGGCTCCGCATATGCAATCGCTTCAGGGCCAACTACTGATTGCAACGCCCGAGTTGCTCGACCCAAACTTTGCCCAGTCCGTGCTGCTGATTCTACAGCATAGCGAAGAAGGATCGCTTGGTCTCGTTCTGAACCATCCGCTCAGTGTGACCGTGTGCCAGGCATGGCAGCAGGTGAGCGAGCTGGCCTGTCCGTTCGAGGGCCAGCTTTACCGTGGCGGCCCATGCGAAGGGCCACTCACGGCGATCCATGCTGAGGAGTTTTTGCTCGACATTGAAGTCTTGCCCCACGTCTACGCCAGCATGAGAGCCGACCACCTCGCGCAGCTTATCCTCAAAGCCGAATCCCCGCTGCGATTCTTCGCCGGCACATCCGGTTGGGCGCCGGGGCAGTTGGAAGCCGAACTGATAAGCGGTTCGTGGCAGACCGCACCGGCTAAGGCCGAGCTGATATTTAGCCACGACGAAGAGCTGTGGGATAACATCCGACGGGAACTCGCCGGCAATAAAGTTCTCTCGGCGCTGAACATCAAGCACGTCCCGGGCGACGTCTCGTCAAATTGAGGCATCTGCTAGCAGCGCGCAGCCATCAGCAATCACTCTGATGCGTACTGCAAAAAACTTGTCTACTGCAGTAACTGGTCCTATAATTCCATCATGTTATCATTCGCGAAAATTCGCGTCATTCGCGGGCCATCTTATTTTGATTGCGGTCGCCCGTTGCTCGTCATGTTGGCGATGGTCGTCGCGCCGCAATCGGCCCGCGCCGATGAACCGGTCGTGATTTTCGATGCGCCGCTCAGCATTGCCTGCCGCGAGGTGACCACCGACGAGTTCGCCGATACGCATCCGGAAGAGAAAATGATCGAGGTGACGATTCACGTATCCACGCTAGTGACGGCCGGCTTGGCAGACGATGTGGATCATCTAATCGTGACATTTTCGAGTCCGTCGCGGCGTTTGCGGACCGTCGATTTTCTTCCCAAGACCGAGCTGGCCGCCGACCTGGCCGGCCCGATCGACGTGGTCGAAGTCGCTGAGCAAGATAAGTCACTCAAAGCGAGCCTGGGCGGTGGCGTGGGCTTTCGATATGGCCTGGCCGATGTCTCGGCCGCACCGGCAGCCAGCACGGGCACATCCAGGCGCCAGTCGTCCAAAGAGTCGTTTCAGCGTCTGTCGTCGCAGCATCTCCTCTTGGCCAGCGGCACAACCAACGCGGGCCACGGCGTGTTCTTTAAAGTCAAAGCGTCCTCGCAGACCTCGTTAGAGGGCGATCAGACGTTTGTCTGCCGCTTCGCCGTGCTGCGTGCCTGGCGGGGCGATTGGGCTAAACTCGAATGCTGGGCCTACGGTTACAAGAAGGACCTGTTCAACAAAAAGATCCAACTGTGCGGCCACTCGAACGTGTTGATCGGCTTGTATGCCGCCGGCGATGTCGATGCCCAAGCGACCGCGGAGCAATTAGCAACCGTTCAGACATCACGGCCGCCGGCGTCAACCGCAAGGAGCAAGCAGCCCGTTTGGGAAGTGAGTTGGATGTCTCTCAAGCGCGCGGTGGACGATGGCCATCACCGGCTAAGCCTGGCTCGCATTTTCAAACCCTCCTCGAAGCCATCAGGCCCTGCCGAACCACGCGAACCGAATCCCCTCGAACTGGCACGCAACGCCCTGGCGGGCCTCTCCGGTGCCGCAGAAGCGGGTTAGGCAGAGTGCAGGACACGAAAATGTTTTAGGTTGCTCTTAGGCACTTCTCCGAAAGTGCAGTGCTGCTGAAAAATCTACAAAATCTGTCGTGAAAGAGCAGCCGGGGTGTTTACTGAGAGTGGACCTATCCGATTTGGCACGGATATGCCAGAATCGCACTCTTTACGAATCTTGAGCTACGCTCTTACTATACCGTTCTACAATCCCATATCCCTTTTTGCGGACACGCCTTTGCCATGCTGGTATCGGTCCTGAAAGAAACGTTTCCTGGCGAACGTCGCGTGGCCCTGGTGCCCGCTTCGATTTCT
This sequence comes from Planctomycetota bacterium, assembly GCA_963577165.1. GTDB lineage: Bacteria > Planctomycetota > Planctomycetia > Pirellulales > CAUYYY01 > CAUYYY01. Next base: position 2,326 of record CAUYYY010000232.1, read on the forward strand.
GCGCTGACCAAGGCGGGCATCCACGTGGTCGTCGAGTCGGACGCCGGGCTAGCCGCCGGATTCACCGACGACCAGTACACGGAAAAGGGTGCCAAGGTTACCGGCGACCGGGAAGAGCTTTTCCATGCGGACGTGGTCTTGCAGGTGCGGTCGCTCGGCGCGAATCAGGAAGCCGGTCGGACCGATCTTGAGCATCTGGGCGAAGACCAAGTCGTGATTGGCATGTGCGATCCGCTCGGTGCGGCCGAAGCAGCACGCGATCTGGCCGCTACCGGTGCCAGCGTCTTTGCACTCGAATTGATCCCACGCATTACCCGAGCGCAGAGCATGGATGTACTCTCGTCGATGGCCACGATTGCCGGTTACAAGGCCGTTCTGCTCGCGGCGAACCACCTGCCAAAAATTTTCCCGATGATGATGACCGCTGCCGGCACCCTGTCGGCGGCCAAGGTCTTTGTAATCGGAGCGGGCGTGGCCGGTTTGCAGGCCATTGCGTCGTCGCGTCGCCTAGGCGCGATCGTTCAGGCATACGATGTCCGGCCGGCAGTGAAAGAACAGATCGAGAGCCTGGGCGCCAAGTTTGTGGAAATGGAACTTGATGCGGGCCAGTCCGAAGACAAGGGCGGCTATGCCAAGGCGATGGACGAGGCATTCTACCAGAAACAGCGTGACCTGATGGCGAGCGTCGTCGCCCAGTGCGATGTCTGCATCACGACGGCCGCGATTCCGGGCAAGGAGTCGCCGCTGCTGGTGACCGCCGAGGCGGTGCGCGGGATGCGGGCCGGTTCGGTCATTGTCGATTTGGCGGCCGAGCGTGGTGGCAACTGCGAGCTCAGCCAGGCGGATCGAACGGTCGTCGAACATGGCGTCACAATTCTCGGCCCCACGAATTTGCCCTCCGAAGTCCCACAGCACGCCAGCCAGATGTTTGCCAAAAACTTGACCACGTTTCTGCTGCACCTGACCGAAGCGGGTCGTTTGAACCTGAATTTGGAAGACGAAATTATTTGCGACACGCTGCTCGTCCATCGCGGTGAATTTGTCAACAGCCGCTTGCGCGAGATCCTCGGCCTGGGCGACCCGCAACCGGCCGCAGCAACCGTAGCCGATAACACAGTTCCCGACGACGATGTCATAGAGGTAGAAGATATTTAACCGTTGTGGCTTGCCCGACGCTGGACAAACGCACAAAAGACAAAGCAAGTATGCACCACAGAGGCACGGAGGACACAGAGAAGAGTAACCACGAATAAAACGAATGGACACGAATGAACGAAGAGATATGGGGCCCCGAGGAACCGACGAATGCAAGATGTTGGCCGTATGGCATTCACCCTGGTTTTCAATTCGTGTTAATTCGTTTTATTCGTGGCTTGTACTTCCGTCGTCGTTTTCTCTGTTTTCTCCGTGCCTCTGTGGTGAAAAACTATCTGTTTTAGGTTTCTCATTTCGCTGGACCGTTACCAAAAAATTAACCGCAGGAAACCAAACGATGGACGCCATTACCGGCCTGACTATTTTTGTGCTGGCCATATTCATCGGCTTCGAGGTTATCACCAAGATTCCGGCGACGTTACACACGCCGTTGATGTCCGGCTCGAACGCGATCAGCGGCATCACGCTCGTCGGTGCGTTGACAGTTGGCCACGGTTGGATTGGTAACTTTCTCGCCATGCTGGCGATTGCGATGGCCACGGTCAACGCGGTCGGTGGATTTATGGTCACGCACCGCATGCTCAGCATGTTTCGGAAAAAGGGTTAGGCACGTGCAACTAGGATCGCTTAATTTGCTGCTTGCCCAATCGGTTTTAGCTGAGGCGGCGTCAGAAGCCACGGAAGCCGTCGCCGGTGTTTCCTCCTGGAT
>CAUYYY010000233.1:0-4184 GCA_963577165.1 Planctomycetota bacterium
GAATGGCCAGCGACTACGCGCCGAAATTTGTCAAAGCCTACGCAAATTTGAATTCGACGATCCGTGACGCAGTGGGCACGTTTCGGGACGAAGTTCGCGAGGGCCAATTCCCCAGCGCCGAACATTTGTACGAATAGTCGCCGGTACCGGCGGCTGCCGCCCGACGAATTGCGAGACCCTCTCGATGCCGAATCGTTTAGCCGACGAGTCGAGTCCGTACCTGATCCAGCACCAGGATAATCCGGTCGATTGGTATCCGTGGGGGCCCGAGGCAATCGGTCGGGCGAAGGACGAAGATCGGCCGATCTTCTTGTCGATCGGCTATTCGGCCTGCCACTGGTGCCACGTGATGGAGCACGAGAGTTTTGAAAATCCAGAGATCGCCGACAAGCTGAACCGTGCGTTCGTTTGCATCAAAGTCGACCGCGAAGAACGGCCCGATCTGGATCAGATCTACATGAATGCCGTGCAGATGCTCACCGGGCACGGCGGCTGGCCGATGTCGATGTTTTTGACACCCGAGCTCAAGCCGTTCTTCGGTGGGACCTACTGGCCACCGACCGCGCGCGGCGGCATGACGGGCTTCGACGAGATCCTCTCGGCCGTCGCGCAGGCTTGGCAGCACCGACGCGAGCAGGCGCTCGACGGCGCCGATCAACTGACCAAAAAACTACAAGAGGTCGGCAGCCGTTTCGCCGGTGATGATTTCACAGGTGACGGCGAGTTGAATCGCGAGCTACTCGAAGCGAGCCAGCCGATGCTCAATCGGGCATTCGATCCGGCGCACGGAGGCTTCGGCATGGCGCCGAAGTTTCCGCATCCGATGGACCTGCAACTGCTGTTGCGGCTGTGGCGACGCAACGGGCGCGAGTCGACGCTCGACATGGTGCGGTTGACACTCGATAAGATGGCTGCCGGGGGAATCTACGATCATCTGGGCGGCGGATTCGCCCGATATAGTGTCGACGCCCGGTGGCTCGTTCCGCATTTTGAAAAGATGCTCTACGACAACGCGCTGTTGGTCGTGGCATACCTGGACGGCTACCTGGCCACAGGCGAGCAGCGCTACGCGCGCGTCGTCCGCGAGACGCTCGACTATGTGTTGCGCGACATGACCGACGCGGACGGGGCGTTTTACAGCACCGAAGACGCCGACAGCGAGGGAGTCGAGGGCAAGTTCTACGTCTGGACACTCGGCGAGCTGCAGGATGTGTTGGGTGACGAGGTGTCGGATGACGGGGCGGCGACGACGTTTGCTCGCATGTACGACGTGACCGATGAAGGCAACTTTGAAGACAAGAATATTCTGAATCTTCCCAAGACACTCGGGCAATGTGCGGCCATTTTGGAACGTGACGAGCAGGAGTTGGCGGCCGAGTTGGCCGCGAGCCGAGCGAAGCTGCTCGCGGCGCGCGAGCGGCGAGTGCGACCGGGCCGCGACGATAAGGTGCTTCTCGGTTGGAACTCGCTGATGATCGACGCGATGGCCCGCGCGGGTGCGGCGCTCGATGAGCCGCGGTATGTGGAAGCGGCGACAAAGGCGTGTGATTTCATTTTGACCTCGCTCCGCCGCGACGACGGGCGGCTGCTGCACACCTGGCGGCATGGCGCGGCCAAGCTGGATGCCTATCTCGACGATTATGCGGGGTTGGCCAATGCGCTGGTGTCGGTTTACGAGGCGACTTTCGACGAGTCGCGAATCGACGAAGCGGTTCGACTGGCGGATCTCATGCTGAGTCTATTCCACGACAGCCAGGCGGGCGGGTTTTTCTATACGGCTGTCGATCATGAACGGCTGATCGCACGGACCAAGGACCTGACCGACAGCAGTGTGCCGAGTGGCAATGGGCTGGCGGCCCTGGTTCTGCTGCGATTGGGCAGGTTGACCGGTCGGTCTGATTTCTGGGAAGCGGCCGTCTCAACACTGCAGGCGGCCGCTCCGGTCATGCGACAAGCGCCCACCGCGGCCGGACAGATGCTCCAAGCGCTCGACATGTATCTTGGTCCAACGCACGAGATCGTCGTTGCCGGCAATCCGCAAGACGAAGAAACGAAGGCCGTGCTGGCCGACTTGCGCGGTCGGTTTGTGCCGAACAAAGTAGTGGCGATGCGTAATGCGAAAGCAGACACGGCGTCGGATCCGGCAGCCGACAGAAAAGATTCCGCCGTGTTGGATCCGCTCTTTGCCGGCAAGCAAGGCGGCGTTGGTGATGATGTCGGCGATGATGATGGCCCGACAGTTTACGTCTGCGAGAACTTCGCCTGCCAATCGCCGGTGACCGGACGCCAGGCGATCGTGGCCAAGTGGGCAGAGCTGTCATCGCTACGGTAGACACGATTCAACAGCTACGGGCCGGCGCGCTCGCGTAGAATCGACTCAACCTCTTGCAGCGGCAGGCCGACGCGGTGGGCGATCGTCGCGATGCTGAAGCCTTCATCGGCGAGGGCTAGAATTTCGGGGAGTTGCGGATTATCGGGCGTCGTGGGCGTCGATATTGGGACGACGGGGGCTGGAGCGACAGGTGACGCCGCCGCCTCGGGTGTCGGCGGCGACGTGCCGGCAGCCGGATCCTCTGTCTGCTTGAGGAGTTCTTCAAGACGTTCGATCTGTTGCTGCGATTGGGCGATCAAGTGTTGCAGCACACGAATTTTGCTGTCGAGCATGCCGGACATGTCGCGGGATCGCTCGTGAAGCTCGACTTCCTGACGAGTCAGTTCATCGGAGGTCCGGCAAAGTGAATTGGGCCAGCAGCGACATGGCGTTGGAATCCCTGCGGGGCCCGATTTTCAGCACCCCGGCTGCAGTTGAAGAAGCCACAAAATATATCGCAAAAGAGCAGCCGGGGTGCTTTCAATTAACTCTTATCTGGCCCGAATGCTCGTTGGGCTGATTCGTACACGGCTTTTAGCGGAATCTGATGCTCGGCCGCCACGCGGCGGCAACTCTCAAACTCGGGCGAAAACGTGACTCGGCCGTCGGGCGCCGTGAAGCGTACGCCGGCGACTTCTCCCCACTCGGTCGTCACCAGATGCGTCTGGCGCGGCAGCGTGCTCCGCTGGCAGCGCCAGCGACGAACGCCGAGCGTGGTCGTCTCGCAAAACAACACGGACTCGATCTGCGTCAACTGGGTTTGTCGGCAGAGCACGGTCAGCTTGACGGCCGGCCGGTTCTTTTTCATTTGAATGGCGGTAGTAAAGACGTCGAGCGCGCCGGCCTCCCAGAGGCAATCGGTCGTATAGCCGATCAGCTCGCCGGTCATGTCGTCGAGATTCGTCTCGAGGGTCCAGATGTCGTCGTCCGATATATTGTCGCGCGTTGGCTCGCCCGCCGTGCCGACCAGGAGCCGCAGCAGATTGGCCTGCTCGGTGTAGTCGCGCGATCCGGCTCCGCAACCGATCGCGTCGATCGTCATCGATGGCAGCGGACCGAACGCATCGACCAGGGTGGCGAGAATCGCGGCGCCGGTCGGCGTGGTCAGTTCGCCCTCGACCTTCGACTCGGCCAGCGGAATGCTACGGAGCAGCACGGCCGTGGCCGGCGCGGGAATCGGGCAGCGACCGTGAGCGATCTCCACAAAACCGTGACCGGTAGGCACCGGCGAGGCGACCGCCCGCTCGACGCCCAGCAGGCTCCAGCCGATGGCCGTGCCCACGATGTCGGCGATCGAATCGACGGCCCCGACCTCGTGGAAGTGAACCTTGTCGACCGTCGTGCCGTGGACGTGGGCCTCCGCTTCGGCCAGTTTTTGAAAGATTTGCTTGGCCAGGTCACGCTGCGAGTCGGTCAGGTCGCCGTGGTCGATCATGCCCACGATGTCCGACAGGTGCCGGTGGGCATGTTCGGCCGGGTGCTCGACAACGATGTGCGTCGCACGGAAGCCTTTCTTGAGAACACGGCTCACGACGAACCGGCAGTCGGGCAGTCCAAGTGATTGAACGCCCTCTTCGATCGTGGCCAGGTCCACGCCGGCATCGACCAGGGCGGCGAGCATCATGTCGCCGCTGATCCCGCTGGCACAATCGAGATAGGCGATTTTCATGAGCGAGTCGCTCTGCGTGGCAAAAAGCAGGAAGAGGAACCGCGGATGGCCGCAGATAAACGCAGATTGCACAAGAGATTATTTTCTTCTTTGCGTCTCTGCGCCTTTGCGTGAGTCTCTTTTCTTTGATTGCGTTTGGTGGCC
>CAUYYY010000234.1:0-4168 GCA_963577165.1 Planctomycetota bacterium
AAGAGGAAGTCTGGGCGGGGTTTCGCCGGTTTCGCCCGCCGAGTAGAATGACCCACGGCGGCACGTCCGATTTACAGGTCAAGGTGGTGTCATCTTGTGAGGTTCAAGCTAGCAGGTGTTAAAAAGGTGTCAAATAGATTTCAGAAACGCCGAAAAACGGTGAAAACACCTTAAAACAAGTCGCCAGCGTAGCTTCAATTGGCAGAGCACCGCATTCGTAATGCGGGGGTTGTGGGTTCGACTCCCACCGCTGGCTCTTATAGTTTGTGTGCCGAGAACGGTTCGCTGAGACGGGAGTGGTTTAACTCGGTTCGATCGAAGTTGTTGTCTGTCTGCAACGGTTGGAAAAACGTGGAGACATCCGAAATGTCAGAAGTATTAGAATTTGATATTAAACAATTGGTCGTGTCGAACAGTACGTTTGGACCGCAGGAAATAAAGCGGTTGACGGACGCGATTGCCGAGGACTATTCGAACTACGGATTGCTGAGGGACGCCGTAGGCGAATTAGACGATCAGCCGGAGCGCAGCCCGGCCAGCGAGGTGCGGCTTGGAGTTTGCAGCTATCTCTTGGGTCGCTATTCAAGAGCAATCGAGGCGCTCAAATCGGGTGATGGCGGTGCTTTGACCCACTTTTACCTGGGAAAGAGCCATTTGATTCAGGAGAACTTTGATGCCGCGGTGGAAAGCTTCATCTCGGCAAGAACGGCTGGTTACAACCCGGATCTCTGCGTGCTCGCTCGTGTCGAGGCGCTGCGATATGCGGGCAAATCGGAAGGTGCCCTGCAACTTCTCGACGAGCTTTCCGGGGCGGTGGAGCAAACGGCCGAGTATCTGTATCAGCGAGGTGCGACGGTCGCCGCCCTGGGTGGAAATCCCGAAGAGGTTGTTGCCCTCTATGAGCGGGCTGTCGAAACAGATGGAGCCCATGCCGGCGCATTGTTTGGCTTGGCTCTCGAAAACGATCGTCGCGGCAACGACGCAACGGCAATGAATCTTTACGATCGAGCCACAGGCCTTTTTCCGGCACATCTCGGATCGCTTTTGAATCTGGGGATCATGTACGAGGATTGGCAGGAATATGACCGAGCGCGTCGGTGCTATATGCGGATTTTGCAAGTCTACCCGAGTCATGGCCAGGCGAGGCTTTTTTTGAAGGATACGGAAGCTTCGCAGGATATGTACTGTGATGAAGAGGCCCAGCGTCACCGCGACCGGTTGGCTCAGATTCTCAGTATTCCCGTAACCGATTTCGAACTCTCGGTGCGCAGCCGGAACTGTCTGCAGAAGATGGGCGTCGAAACACTCGGCGATCTGACGCGAACCACCGAACAAGAACTGTTAGCCAGCAAAAACTTCGGCGAGACGTCGTTGGTGGAGATCCGAGAAATGTTGATCGCAAGAGGGCTCTCGCTCGGTCAGTTGGCGCATGAGCGAATTATCGAGGAGGAACAGCCCTACATTTCGGAATCGATGTCGGCGGACGAAAAGGTAATGCGCGATCGGCCGATTGCCGATCTCAATTTGTCAGTACGAGCTCGCAAGTGCATGACACGTATAGGAGTCTCAACGATCGGCGAGTTGCTCCGTCGCACTGGGGACGAGCTGCTGGAGTGCAAGAATTTTGGCGTGACCAGCCTGAACGAAGTACGTGAAAAGCTGACGATACAAGACCTGAAACTGCGCGGCGACTGAGTCCAAACTAAGGACCGTAGGAATGACCCGCCCAGCAGTGTCCCTTGGCAATCCGTATCGTACGCCATGTCCGACGGCGAATTTTCCTTTCAACTCTGCCATGTCGATGCCGGGACCGAGGCCCGACGCAGTACGTTCGCTACGCCGCACGGCGCGGTCGAGATGCCGGCGTTCATGCCCGTGGGCACGCTCGGTGCGATCAAAGGTCTTGATGCCGAGCGTGTGCGTCAGACCGGCGCCCAGATGGTGCTCGGAAACACCTATCACCTGGCGTTGCGACCGGGCGCAGAGACGGTGGCCGAGTTGGGTGGGCTTCATCGGTTCATGGGCTGGGAGGGCCCGATTCTGACCGACAGCGGGGGTTTTCAGATATTCAGCCTGGCGCAGCAAACAAACATTAGCGAGCAGGGCGCCTGCTTCCGTTCGCACATCGACGGTGATCTGTTGGAACTCTCGCCCGAGCGGGCTGTTGAGATTCAGGAGCAGCTCGGCAGCGACGTAGCGATGGTGCTCGACCATGTCGTGGCGCTGCCCAACGATCGGGCGGTCGTCGCCGACGCCATGCATCGTACCGTGCGATGGGCCGAGCGGTGTCGCGAGGCGGCGACTCGAAGCGATCAGGTGCTGTTCGCGATCGTCCAGGGTGGCCTGGATCCCGATCTACGCTTGCAGTGTGCCCAGCGTTTGCAGGCGATTGATTTTCCTGGCTACGCAGTGGGCGGATTGAGCGTGGGTGAGTCGGCGGCCGAAATGGTTCGCATGCTCGATGTGACCGTACCTGCCCTGCCCGCGGATCGGCCTCGCTATTTGATGGGGGTGGGGCGGCCCGAGGACCTGCTGGAAGCCGTTGCCCGGGGCATCGATTTGTTCGACTGTGTTATGCCCACTCGCAATGGCCGAAATGCCCTAGCGTTTACCGACGACGGGCCGCGCCGGTTGCGGAATCAAAAATACGAGCGCGATCCGCGTCCGCTGGAGGCCGACTGCCCCTGTCCGGCGTGCCGCCACAGTCGGGCCTATCTGCGTCATCTGTTTCTGGCTCGTGAGATGCTCGGGCCGATCCTACTTTCCGCACATAACCTGACTTACTATCAGCGGCTTCTGGCCGGTGCCCGCCAAGCGATCGTAGAAGACCGATTCGACGAATACCGCCGCGAGAAGCGGCGAAAATGGGAAGCCGGTGATCCTGACCGATCTTGCGATAGCCCATGATCTAGGAAAGGTATGTGGAAATGGAATGGGATATTCGATGCGTCGTTGACAACGCCTGCGAGGTGGGAGAAGGCCCGATCTGGGATGTCGATCAAGAGCGTTTGCTCTGGGTTTACATCGTGGGCAAGACGGTTCATGCCTATCATCCAGGCAGTGGACAGGTGGAGCAGTGGCAACTGGATGAAATGATCGGGGTTATTCTCCCCTGCGAGGATGGGCGCTGGATAGCTGGTCTTGCTTCCGGTTTCGCCTATATCCGGCTCAACGAGAACCACAACAGCGATCATTGTGCTGAACTCGAATTCATCGACCGGCCTGAAGAAGATCAGCCGGACAACCGTTTTAATGACGGTGCCTGTGATTTCGAAGGCCGTCTCTGGTGTGGAACGATGCACATGCCCGGGACGTGGACGCTCGGCAAGCTCTACCGCTACGCTCAATCCGCAAAGCCAAAGGTTGTGGATGAAGGCTACATCATCCCGAACGGTCCGGCCTTTAGCAACGATGGACGCACTCTCTATCACTGTGAATCAGCTGGAAGCGAGAACCAGCCGCAAGGAATCTACGCCTTCGATTTGAAAGCGGACGGCGGTATTCACAACAAACGACTGCTGGTCGATTATCGAGAGCGCAAAGGAGCACCGGACGGCCTGATGGTCGATGCCCAGAATCGCCTCTGGGTTGGCGGGTGGGGCAGAGCTCGACTCGCCTGCGTTGACACGCAGGGAAAACGACTTCAAGAAATTCCTCTACCGACCACCAATGTCACGAAAGCCGCTTTTGGCGGCAAGAACCTCGATATCCTCTACGTCACCACAGCAACAGCAGGTCTATCGAAAGAGGAACTGGACACGGAACCGCAAGCCGGGGGGCTCTTTGAAATCAAAGGCATTGGCAAGGGCCTTTCCCCCTACCGGTTCCAAGAAGTTTCTCTTTGAACCCACCACAACAGACGTCGCAATCCTGTGATCGCACATCACAAAGAGCCGCCAAAGTGTGCCCGGCAGCCGGCGCCATGGCGTGGTGTATGACTCTCACGTATTCCTGTTCTCCAGCGAAGCGACACTGCAACGGTTCACTCAGGACCCGGACCGCTTCACCAACAGCGTTCATCAGGCGCTGAAGCTGAATCGCAGTCAGTTGCCGCCGCGCTAGCCCAAGTTCCCCAGTAAGACTCAAACACACCTTATTTTCTAGGGTGGCGGGTGCAAAGTCGTCACTACATTTGAGTTTGGTTTATTCTCGACGGCCGAAGTTTGAG
>CAUYYY010000235.1:0-4165 GCA_963577165.1 Planctomycetota bacterium
TGCCCGCCTTTTCCCGTGCAATGGCGGCGAGCGTTTCGCCCAGTTGCTGTGTATGATCAAAACTGATGCTGGTGATGACCGACAGGAGTGGATCGCAAACGTTGGTTGAGTCGAGCCGTCCGCCAAGCCCAACTTCTAGGACTGCCGCGTCAACACGGCGCCGGGCGAAGTGCAACGCGGCGAGCGCCGTTGTGATTTCAAAATAAGTGGGCCGACCCAGATCGGAATGACCGGAATCCGTCTCCGTATCCATGTCTTCGACAGCAGGCCAGACAAGGTCCAAAAGGGTAAGCAGTTCGGCGGCGGTAGCGGCCTGTCCATCGACCGCAAGACGTTCTTCGAGACAGTCGAAATGGGGCGACGTAAACAGCCCTGTGCGATGACCCGATGCGGTGAGCATCTCGCTGATCATTGCGGCCGTTGAGCCTTTACCCTTCGTGCCGGCAAGGTGGACGATCCCCAGCGACTTCTGAGGATCGCCCAGCCGATACAACAGAGAACGCATTCGATCGAGTTTTAGATCCTGCTCACGATACGGAAGAACGTCCGTCCGTTCGTAGTCGATACGGTTCTCCAGTCGCTCGACGGCCGCATCGCGACGAGCGCGAATCACGGCTGTGTCGTCGTCTGGGCGTCGGGAAACGCAATCGGCAGAAGCAGTGCTCATGGCCAAAGTTTGATCAACCAAGCAGGATATCGAAACCTCTCGTAGTGCGGCGGTGACCGATTTTAGCAGGTCTCGCACGTGTTCGGCTAGCATTCGGCCCAGGCTGGCAATTTGAAAAGCAATCGGGAGAACCGCGTAAGAGTAAAAGAAAGGAGGCCGAGGAGGCGAGACGGCCTCCTCGGCCCGGGAGTGCGGGATTAGGAGGTGGGGGAAACGTCACAACTGCTTTCGGCGCCGCGGCCGAAGCGGCCCGTGCAAAAGCGGCCCGTGCAGGAGGACGCCTCGCTTTTTCTCTTCTACCGACGGCGTGAAAGGACACATCGCGTACCACGATGACTGGTCGCAGAGTGGAAAAAGTCGGCAGAGAGCTTTAAGTTATTCCACCTGAACAGTTTCATGAAATTTACCGCGATGGCGGCCGGCCCTCAAGGTTGGCGCGACCATCGCTTCTTTTGTAAATTGTACCGCCCGACTTGCAAATGATAGGGCAGCTGAGCCGCACCTGCCAAGCGGTGCTATCACTCGCCCAGACTCGGTGCGATTTTGCTAGTTTGCAGCCAGAGCCTTCTCAATGGCCTGTTCAAGTCCTCGGCTAGCAAAGTGGTTTATCCAAACAATGCGTCCGTCGCGGCCGACAACGACCAAGGTTGGAATTCCGTCGACGTTGAGAGCCGCGAACGTACCGTCCGCAGCCAGGCCAACGGTCCAAGGGATACCATGCTTCTCGATAAAACTGGCGACCTTCTCTCGCGCCAAGTCGGTTTCTTCTGTCAGCCCGACGAACTGAACGCCACGGTCTCGATACTTCCGGTAGGTCTGGACCAGACCTGCTGCCTCGGAGGCGCAAGGGCCTCACGACGATGCGAAGCAGTCGATGACGACTACATTGCCAGCCATCTCGGCGTCGTCGGGTGCTGGTCCGTTGAGCCAGCCGAGTGCGCGAATTGGCAGGGCAAGTGTGCCAATGCCTGAAAGCGACGCCGAGTCCTGGCAGCCAATCAGAACAATTGCCAGCAGAGAAGCTACGGCAAGCGAACCCATCATGCGACGTGCAATCATCGAACGTACTCCTGGTGGCCTGCCACCTGCCACGATATCAATGCGTATTGCATCAATACTACATGTCGTGATCGCCGCCGTGACCGGTACTCTTTTTGTCATCCTTGGGCTTTTCGGCGATGAGCGCATCGCTGGTCAGCAGCAGCGTCGCCACGCTGGCGGCATTCTGCAGCGCCGTACGGGTGACCTTGGTGGGGTCGATCACACCAGACTCGACCAAATCCTCGTAGGTATCGGTCGCGGCGTTGTAGCCGACGTTTCCCTTGGCATCGATAACCTTCTCGCAAACGATCCCGCCATCCTGGCCAGCGTTGCTTGCAATGGAAGTCAGCGGAGAACGGCAGGCACGCAGGACAATGTTGTAGCCGATCTCGATATCATGCGAGACCTCGCCAGGCTTCACACTTGCCGAGGCACGCAACAGGGCGACACCGCCACCCGGCAAAATACCTTCTTCGACGGCAGCCCGGGTCGCGTGTAAGGCGTCCTCGACCCGTGCCTTTTTCTCCTTCATCTCGCTTTCGGTCGCGGCGCCGACGTTGACTTTGGCCACGCCGCCGGACAACTTGGCCAGCCGCTCTTCGAGTTTTTCGCGATCGTAGTCGCTGGTGCAGTTTTCGATTTCGCGACGAATCTGATCGATCCGCCCTTTGATATCGGCACTCTTGCCACCACCTTCGATGATCGTCGTATTGTCTTTGTCGACAATGACTTTCTTAGCACGTCCCAAATCGCCGACGGTGAGACTCTCGAGTTTGATGCCCAAGTCCTCGAATACCGCCTGACCTCCAGTGAGGATTCCGATGTCTTCGAGCATGGCTTTGCGTCGATCGCCATATCCCGGAGCTTTGATCGCACAGACGTTGAACGTCCCACGGAGTCGGTTAATGACCAAGGTGGCCAACGCCTCGCCGTCAACATCCTCGGCGATAATCAGCAAGGGCTTGCCAGCATTGACAACCGCCTCGAGCAGCGGAACCAAGTCTTTGATATTGGAGATCTTTTTCTCGTGGACCAGGACATACGCGTCCTCAAGAACCGCCTCCATCGAGTTAGGTTCGGTGACGAAGTAGGGCGAGAGATAGCCACGGTCGATCTGCATTCCCTCGACCCATTCCGTTTCGGTCGTGAGGCTTTTGCCTTCGTCGACGGTGATGACCCCGTCCTTGCCGACCTTCTCCATGGCGTCGGCCAAGATACTGCCGATCTCCTTGTCGTTGTTCGCGGCAACCGAACCGACCTGAGCCATTTCTTCTTTGGTCTTAATCTTGATCGACATCTTGTGAAGCTTGGCTGTGATGTCCTCGACCGCCTTCTCGATGCCTTGTTTCATCTGAATCGGATTCACGCCCGCTACGACAGCACGCAAGCCTTCGTTAAAGATGGCTTCCGCTAAGACGATGGCGGTCGTTGTTCCATCGCCCGCCACGTCGCTGGTCTTGGTGGCGACCTCGCGTACCATCTGGGCACCCATGTTCTCGTAGATGTCTTCCAGATCAACCTCTTTGGCCACCGTAACGCCGTCCTTGGTGACGGTCGGCGAGCCAAAGCTTTTTTGCAGAATCACATTTCGGCCCTTGGGACCGAGCGTTGTTTTGACTGCCCGGGCCAGCTTCGAAACACCCCGACGCATGGCGTCGCGGGCTTCTTGATCAAACGCTATCATCTTCGCCATGAGAAATGACTCCTATTTATATTTTTTGACTAGTGCGAGTCGCACAGACATGTCGCACAGACATGCACAGACATAAGGTCAACGGTGTTTGGTACGCGTTACTCGATAACGGCCAGGATGTCTTCCTCGCGCATCAACAGAAGCTCATCTTCGCCCAACTTGATTGTCTCAGGAGCGTAGGAGCTAAACAGTATGCGGTCGCCCTTCTTGACCTGCATCGGTCCACGGGAACCATCGTCGAGCAGACGGCCCGTACCGATGCTAATCACGGTGCCACGGGCTGGTTTGTCTTTGGCCGAATCGGGCAGCACGATGCCCCCGGCGGTCACGTCCTCGGACTCGTCGCGCTCCACCACAACCCGATCTCCGAGCGGCTGAAGCTTTACCTTGGTCTTTTTCTTGCTTTTGGTCGCGGTCGCCATCGACTCACTCGCCTCCCAATAGTTTGAGGAACAGCTTGAAGGAATAATTTGTTGTATGTCTCGGTCGGCCCTCAGATAGCCTGGAGCCGGATGCGTAGCTGCCAACTTAGTGCTTGAACGCACCCGAGACCGACAAGTCTACGCAAGCGGCGCGCCGTTCTTACTAACGGCTTGTAAGATGTACTCAAGTAAAGAGTTACACTCCGTAAGGTCTTTTTTTGACACGCTGCCATTTTGACGATCGGCATCGCAATTGGTTAGGGGTTACAGCCATCGACTGCCATTTTGACAGATTTCCGGACTAAGCCAAGGTGGATAGGGATTTTGATAGCCGCCAGGCGG
>CAUYYY010000236.1:0-4165 GCA_963577165.1 Planctomycetota bacterium
CTTTTGGCGTTTCGTCGTATCGGAGTTGGGCCAGCGCCGCCGCGGCCCAACACCGCTGCTCGTTCGAAGCACCCTTTTCGATGAACAATGTCTGTAACGCACCGAGCACTTCGTTGCCGCTCCCTGGGTCGCGCATCGCGGCCAGGACATCGGCCGCTCCGGTTCGAAACCAGACGTGTACTTCTGGCAACCGGCCACTCGGGGACTCCCGCTGCGAGACGATCGCCAGCATCTTCGGAGTGAGCTCTGCCCGCTGCTGGTCGTTGAGACCATACTTGGCATGTCGCACCAATCCAACCAGGGCGCTTATAAGCAATGCATCCTGACGCGACGCATCGAGCAGCGAGAGCAAATACTCGCTCGCCTCGGGCCACGGAACTGGTGGTTGTCGGTTCGCTCCGCTTACAACAGGCGGCTCTTGATTGAGCATGGCGATCGTCAGCACCGCGTTCGTTCGCACCCCGGGAGGAAAATTGCCATTAATCACCTGTTTCATGGTGACCATGGCCAATTGGTTCAATCGATCGCGGGCCGCAGGGTTTCTAAACGTGCTGGCTTTGAGATACTGATTGCGAAACTTAACCCGTGCGTAGCCGATGTTGCCCAACTTTTGCGGATCGGACGGAGCCATCTCGGCGAATACATACTGGGTGAAGAAGGCATCGAACGTTTCTTCATTGCCAGCCAGCGTCTCGTCTCCGCGCAGCATGCGCTGGACTCTGCTGCGGCTGCTGGCCAATTTTTTGTAGGGCAGGCTCTCGTATTGTTGCGCCAGCGCAGCAAGCGGGCCCGACGAGACGAACGTCAGCACGATCAGCAGCCAGAGAAACGGCCGCACAGTTTTTCGCAAAGAAAAAGAAGTGGGCTTTCGCAAAGAAAAAGAAGTGGGCTTTCGCAAAGAAGTGTGAACAAGCATAAATGGCCTCTGATGACTCTCTCCGGTGGCACAAACGGTTTGTGACTGAACCGGTTCCCATTTTCCAACGCGCCTGCTAGCAGGCGCAAAGACGTAAGTGTAACGGAAAACAAGATGTTGCGCCACTTGCCCTACCATTCAAACTACCAAGAATGTGCCCGGATTGTCAAGTTTTATGCTGTGCTAGCGAGGAGAGGTGCCCTGGCTGTTTTTGCCAGAAAACCGCTCGCCGTGGCGCGCGGCTACTACATCAGCAGATTATGTTTGATAGGACACCGAGAATTATTTGCTGTCGAAGGTAATGACGCCGTCCCAGTTGGCTGGCGGTAGGCGATTGTGTTGAGCGATGAATCCGGTCAAAAAGTCCTTTGCCCGATCCTCGGTGGGCAGTTGATGCAGCCGGTCGAACGCGTCGTCCCAGCGACCCGCGAGAAACGCGTCGAGTGCCGCTTCGTAACGTTCGACGTCGGCGTCGCTGGGAATATAAAACAAGGGTTCGGGAGTCGTTTTAGAAAAATGACTCCTGTTCCCCTTGCTTGGTGCCCCTGTATTCGACGGGGGCAGCAATTCACTCACGGTGAGCGGCGTCTCCAAGCCTGCGGGCCGCACGCGCGCGAGCCGGCGGCGGCGGGCCAACGTCGGTGGGCAACTCGCCGCGACATGGTCGGCCGTTGTCTCGTCGAGCAAGATCGGCACACACAACACCTTGGTCATGCTCTCGAGTCGTGACGCAAGATTCACGACCGGACCGAAGACGGTTACTTTCACCTGGTCGACCGTGCCAATTTTCCCCGCAACCGCTCGGCCGGTTGCGATACCGATGCCCATGCGAAAGCCGGATAGCAGATCGTCTTTCTGCCGCGCGGCACGTTGCAGTTCGGCCCGAATCTCTAGAGTGGCACGACACGCAGCTTCCGAGGTGTCCTCATCGCCAGCGAGTGGCCAGCCCCAAAAACCCATCACCGCATCACCTTGAAAATCGCCGACGACGCCACCCCGCTCGAGGATATGTCGTGTCGTTACGCCAAGTGCCCGGCTTACGCGATTCAAGAGTTCCAAGAGATCGCTGGATCGTTCCGACTCGCGGGCGAATCCGCGCAGATCACAAAACAACACCGAAACGTCAGCCTCCCTGGGCGCCAGCACGACGTCGGGGTCCTCGCTGGCCACGGCAGCCATCACCACGGGCGAAAAGAACTGTCTCAAACTAGCCTGGCGATTCTGTAACTGTCGGACTTGGCGAATCGATTGCAGAGTTTGGGCCGCCACTTCGGTAAACTTCAAATCGTCCTGGTGATCGGCCTCGCCTGTCGGCGTATCGCCCTGCTCGGAACCACCCGACCGCCCCGCCACGTAGAGTGCCCAGCCGCAACACGCCTCGCCCAAAACGGGCGTACAAAAAGCCCAATCGACGTTCTCGCCCGCGGTGAATGCCGATTCGCTGCCGGCGCTCCAGATATGGAGCACACTCTCGCGGCGTTCGATCGCCTTGCGAATCAAACGTTCGCTGGGCGCAAAATCGCTTTCCGCCGTCGCATGTCGATCCCAATGCAGCACCTCGACCTCGTTCTCTCCACTGCTGCTCGGTGCTACCTGCACCAAGGCCGCTGCATCGGCGCCGGCGATTCCCGAGAGCAGCAAATTGACCAATCGCACGAACAACTCGCGATCGCTCGTCGCGCCGGAAATCACCTCGGGCAATCGTGCCAAGACATCGATCCGCGCCCGCGAGTTACGAAACTGCAGTTGCTGTAAGAAGTCCGCGCTGAAGGCCTGCTCGTGCGCCGGCTGGGGGAGGTCCAACGAGACATGAATCTTGTCGTCGGTCACGACGAACCGCGTCTGTCCAATCACAAACTGTTCGCCGGGTCTCACCTCAAAGTGAGTTTTTTCCGTACCATCCGCAAAGATTGGATTGCGGGCTGACGGCAGTTGCGAAACTTTCAGTCGGCCGCGCTGCCAGCACAACTCGGCGTGACGGCGCGAGATCCGATCGTCCCAATCGGCCGAAAACTCTCCGCAACCGCGTCCGAGCACGACCGTCTGCCCGTCGGGCAGACGCCGTCGCCAGCGCTGCAGCTTCTTTTCGCCTTGAGCTATCAAATCCGTCATATTGGCACGGAGGGCATAGGCTATTTCCGGCTTGAGAACCGGCGGATAGAGCGATTCGATTAGGGTATTCGTGGAGCTCCGCACACTGCCGCAGTTGGTCCCCGGCTACCAGTCGAATTCTTGGTCTAAGTACTCGAACAACATTTCGTTGGGTTGGTGGTAAAAGTCACGTAGACGAGAGGCCAATTGCGTATCAATCTTGCCCTCGATACCGACATGGTATTGGGGAAAGCCCTCGGCAGGCCGCCACGGTTCGAGTTCGAGAAACGCCAGAACACGATCAAACTGTTCCACCGTATCGGACAAGAATATTTCGCTTTGTAGGAGGATCATCTGCTCACGTGGAAACTGCGCGTGCCACGATTTGATCTGTTCGAGATACAATCCTCGAGCCAAATAGCTGAACCTACGATGTGACAGGTCCCTGCTTACAGCACGCTGCCGAGCTGCGAGTAGC
This sequence comes from Planctomycetota bacterium, assembly GCA_963577165.1. Taxonomy (GTDB): domain Bacteria; phylum Planctomycetota; class Planctomycetia; order Pirellulales; family CAUYYY01; genus CAUYYY01. The sequence goes on from CAUYYY010000236.1 coordinate 3,486, forward strand.
GTCGCAGGGGTTTGTTGCAACTGCTTGTCGACCACTTCAGCGAACGGACGGCTTTCAATCCCGCTGCGCACCTGATGCCGATAGTGGGAAAAGGCCCTCTCAACCGGATTTCTCAACAAGACGATCAGCTTCACGTCGGGAAGCAGATTGCGAACTCGCCGCGGTACGGCTGGATGGTAGAGGTAGTAGGGGGATGCCTCTCCCGTCTGGAACGGGCGAAGATTTGCCTTCGCGATTGGCGGACTTTTTCGTGGAAAATATGCTCGATACCAGAGCGCACCCTTGCGATAATGATGGTTGAAAAAGTTTGTTTCCTTCCTCCAAGGAGGCAACACCGCCGGATGCTCGGTGATGAAGTTGAAGAGCGACGTGGTGCCGCCCTTCATCGTTCCGAGGATGAGAAACGACGGCAGAACGCGATCCCCACTCGTCGCGAGACGAAATAGAAGCTGGCCTGCCAATTGTCCTTTACGCAACACACGATTCAACACAAGCTTACCCTGAACGAAAGATACAACACTTCATTCCACGATATCCGCGAAAAGGGTTCGACGCGCCTCGAACGGCAGTCTACAACAGAGGGGCGCACTTATATTCCCATGGTACGGAGTTTCTGTGTCCGACTCAACAGTGATCGCTTCTTAGCCACGGTTGAAACCGAGATAAAACACGGAGTAGAA
>CAUYYY010000237.1:0-4158 GCA_963577165.1 Planctomycetota bacterium
ACAGGGCGGCGCGAATCTGGGGGCTCACGAGAATGACCGGCGCATGCTGGGCCGAGGTCAGTTGTTCGACCTGTTTGGCGATCCATTGGCACGTCTGCTGAACAGCCTGAGGTGACATGCGAACAAACAAGCCGCGCTCGTTATGTTCAAATCCGGCACGAATTTGGTCTTCCAAGGTCGGATCGACCGTAACCACATGCAGCTTGTTTTCCTGATCGCGGTGGCGAGTGCAGATGGTACGAGCGAGCCGGTGGCGGACGTATTCGGTAAGCAGGATCGGATCCTTCGACCGCGGCGCGTAGTCGCCCAGTGTCTCGAGGATCGTGGACAGTTGTCGGATCGGCACCTGCTCTCGCAGAAGCATTTGCAGGATCTGTTGAACCTCTGCGAGCGTCATAATTTTGGGAATGAGCTCGTCCACAACCGCCGGTGAACTGTTTTTCAGTTCATCGACCAGGTGTTTTGTCGCATCGCGGGTCAAGATTTCGTCGGCGTGTTTGCGAACGACTTCGGTCAGATGAGTTGCCAGCACGGCACCGGGCTCGACAACCGTATAGCCATATATCTCGGCTTGGTCGCGCACTGCGGTTCGGATCCACCGGGCATCGGTTTCGAACGCCGGGTCACGGGTTGGCGTGCCATCGACCGTGCCGGTCGTCAGTCCCGAATCCATGGCCAACAACATGCCTGGAACAACCTCGTCGCGGGCGACCGGCATGTCGGCGATCTTGATCTGGTACTGATTCTGTTCGAGCCGCATGTTGTCGCGAATGCGGACCTTGGGCATGATGATGCCCATGTCGGCAGCCACGTTTTGACGAACACGCTGTATGCGGTCGAGCAGATCGCCGCCCCGCTTGGGATCGGCCAACCGAATCAGGCCGACACCGATTTCGACCTCCATCGGATCGACCGTCAAATAATCTTCGACACGCTCCTCGAAAGGCTTTTCGCTTTCACTCTTGGCTATTGCCTCGCTTGCCACGACCGACTCATTTTGCCTCCGAGCCAGCACGATCGCTAGGCCGGTGCAGCCGCCGCCGATCAACATCAGCGGAATGCGTGGCAGGCTGGTAAAAATCAGCACACCAAGAAACGCCCCGGTGATGGCTAATGCCTGTGGGCGGGAAAAAAGCTGCGTGAGGAACTGTCGCGGCATGTTAACCCGCTGCGTGCTGCGGGTGACCAGCAGGCCGGCGGCTAACGAAATCAGGAAGGCTGGGATCTGGCTGACCAGCCCATCGCCAATTGTCAATTTGGTAAACAACTGGGCCGCTTCGGTAAAACTCATGCCGGCTTGCAGAACGCCGATAACCAGTCCACCGACAATGTTGATCAATGTGATGACGATGCCGGCGATCGCATCGCCACGGACGAACTTGCTAGCACCGTCCATCGCCCCGTAGAAGTCGGCCTGGCTGGTGATTTCTTCGCGGCGTGATTGAGCTTGTTTTTCGTCAATGATGCCGGCGTTCAGATCGGCGTCGATGGCCATCTGCTTGCCGGGCATTCCGTCGAGGGCAAAGCGGGCGGCCACTTCACTGATTCGCGTGGCGCCTTTGGTGATGACGATAAATTGAATGAGCACAATGATGACGAATATAATCAGGCCGACGATCACCTTGCCGTCGCCCGCGACGAAATCGGCGAAGCTCGAGATCACTCCGCCCGCCGCGTCGAGACCATGGGTTTCAGCGCGTGTGAGAATCAGCCGCGTTGTAGCGACGTTCAGCACCAACCGGGCCAGTGTGGTGGCCAACAACAAGGATGGGAAGATGCTGAAGTCGAGCGGCGTACGAACGTAGATCGTGGTGAGCAGGACGATCACCGCGATGGTGATGTTGCCGGCCAACAGGACGTTCATCAGCGCAGGCGGCAACGGTACCATGATCACCAGAACACTGGCGATGATAGCAACAGGAAATATGAGATCCCGAACGCGATCGATCAGCCCACCTTGATCGGCGCGAGCCGTGGCCCCAGAAGCCATCCGACTCTCCATCGTAGCATGTGAAAAGTTTTTGGTAGAGAAGAGGGCGAGACAATACTGAAGGGGCCTATTTTTGTCTAGGGCGTTTCACTTGCTAGCATGTCTGAATAACTTGCTTACTGCATGTATCGCGGATGTGCTAGCACCCCTGCCCGTGGAAATTGCGTGGCCCTTTTGCGCCCAGGCGGACGTCAACGATGTGCGGGCGTGACTATCCCCGGCGGCGTTGGTTGATAATCGATAAGGTGAGCAACATATCTCGTCGACTGATGATTCCCACGACATCGCCATCATGCAAAACGGGAACGCGTCGGATTCCGGACGTGGTGAGTCGGTCGGCGATCTCCTCCAGCGAAGCCTCTTCGTCCACCGTGATCACATCGGAGGTCATATAGTCACAGACACGAGCTTTTTTTATGTCGGTTCCTTCTTTGAAGAGCTTCAGCCGGTCAGCCTCGCTGATAATGCCGACAAGCTTACCGTTTTCTTCGATCACGGGTATCCCACTGATCCGGTTGGCGAGGAGCAGATCCATGGCATCATTGATGTGATCCTCGGGCTGAACGGAAATGACCGCCGGCGTCATGATGTCACGTGCGACTGGCATGTTGATTCCTCGCTTACAGGGTGGACACAGGATCCGCTGGTGCGTCTTGCTGAGATAATTGGTACACGAGATCGATAAGTTTCCTCCGGTCAAGCGGCTTTGTTGTGTACTCGTCTGCTCCCGCATCAAGGCATTTTTGACAATCACTGGCCATCGCGTGGGCTGTGATCGCTATGATCGGATGGGTATATCCGTCCTCTCGCAATTTTGTCATGGCGTCATATCCGTCGAGCACGGGCATTTGCATATCCATTAGAATTACATCGTAAGTTGTGCCCTCGCGCTGCGCTTTGATCGCTTCGTCGTAAGCTTGCTGGCCATCGTCGACAACGGTTACTTCGGCTCCCGCCTTTTTCAGTACGAAAGAGATCAGCCGCTGGTTGTCCGGTCCGTCTTCGGCGAGCAAGACACGACATGTGAGTTCTGTTGAAAGTGCTCTGACTCGTTCTTGATATTTTTTAAGGGTTGTTTTGGTGGCCAGGTAGGTTGCATGGTCAATGATTCGGACCCCCTCGACCGGCAAAAAGGCCGTCCTTTCCGTCACGGCCTTAAATGTCTCGAACTTGCTCAAATCTTGGAAATACCACATTTCTGTCGGGATCAGTAACCCGGAATCGTCGGTCGCTTGTCGATAGACATGCCCGACCGGCCAACCGGTGCATTGGCAGATGCGTGTCACACACCGCAGCATGGCATCGTCGACGGAGGCGGACTCGTAGGCTGCGACGGTGACCGCTTGCAGCATTTCAACATGAGCAGCCTTGGCGGCCAGCACGGCTTGGACGTGTTGTCTTTCTCGGACCTCTTTTTGCAGTGCGTTGTTGGAGTGGGCCAGAATTGCGGCACTGTCTTCGGCTCGCTGAAACCCTTCGTAGACACTGACCAGGAGACCCACGAGAACAAACGTGTAGCTAACAACCTTGAGAATGTGCGCGGCGTCGAACATGATGTCAAACAATTGCCCGGACAGTGACATGAACAAGGCTTGCGATATAAAACCGATAATCAATGATATGACTAACCAATGTTCGGCCTAATCGGTCTTCCAACCCCCTTTGCCTAGGTATCCAGCCAGAGCCAAGCCGAAACACAGGGCTGGAAAAAACTCTCCGGGACGATGGAAAATAAATTCGGGATAGTAGGCGCGTGGCAAGGGCACAAAGGCGAAGAACACAAAGCTTGCCAACAACAACACACCGGACCCGAGATAGATAACGCCTTCGCTGATTTGTCCCAGCTTGCTTTGCCGCTGTTCTCTGCGCCACGCGAGCCAACTGAAAAGAAGGCACGCGGACAAGAACGTGCGAGACGCCACCCAGCTCCAAGGAATGAGCGAGGGGAGGCCGGACGGAAGGTAGGGTGCAAAAAAGGATGACGTGACGACTGCGTGGTATCCGTCGAGCAAGCCGGTTCCGATGAAACCGGTCCCAAGAAAGAGGAATGCGTTATTTTTCTTGCTGTAGAACCGTACCACCGCGATGATGCCAACAAAACAGGAGATTACGGTTGCCAACACCTCGATCAGGGTGTGCAACTGAGCATCGGATTGCCACCCACCTCC
>CAUYYY010000238.1:0-4136 GCA_963577165.1 Planctomycetota bacterium
AGGAGCTTGACCGGCGATGGCGGCGGGGTGACCGCGAGCTGATGGCAATGTACGAACGATTGGAAGAGAAGCTGGAACATTTTGATGTTCTCATCAACGAGGCGGGCATCAATCTGCACCCGCGGTTTGTGGAGCGGCTGCCGATCTTCACTGTGTATCAGTGTTTTGACGACCCGGAAAGTTCGCGGCATCTTTCGCAGCCCACGGCGGCCGCCTATGACTTGTCCCTGGTGGGCAACATCGCGGAACTCGACACCTATCGCGGCTGGGGTGTGCAGCACGTGCAGTGGACACCGATGGGACTTTGCCCGGGCACTTATGATCCGAACCTAACCGAGACCGATATCCTGGAAGGTCGCCGTGACTTGGATCTGTTCATGATGGCCGACCGCATGAGCAAGTACCGAAAGGCTCGGCTCGACCGATTGGCGGCGGCGTTTCCCGACGCACATTTTTATGGCCAGGGCTGGCCACGAGGCTATCTGCCGTGGGATGAACAACTGGCGTATCTAAGACTCGCAAAGATCGGTCCGAACTTGCACAACTCGACCGGGCCGATCAACCTGCGGACGTTTTGTCTGCCGGCCAGCGGTGTGCTACAAATCTGTGACAACAAAAGCGATTTGGCGGGTGTCTACGAACTGGATAAGGAAGTGGTCGGTTTCGATACGGTCGAAGAATGTATCGAACTGTGCCGCTACTACTTGTCGCACGATCGCGAGCGGCGCGAGATCGCGGCGGCCGGCTGGCGACGTGTGACGCGTGACTACACGGAGGAAGCCGTTTTTGTGCGGAAAATGCGGACCATCTCGTACTATCTGCGTGACCGGCCGACGCGCCAGATGGAAAGAGGAATCGCCGGGCGGCAGCGCGAGGCGACCGTTATTCGCCGGCAGCTTCACACGGCCCAGAGCATGGCGACGGCACCGCTACGACGAGTTGCCGAATCGGTCCGCAAACCGCTGCGTTGTGCGAAGAATTTTTTTCGTAAAGCAGCCTGATTCTGTCGCGTCGAGTCTCACTTGGCGTAGGCCGGAACGAGCGCAACGCAGCAGCGGCCGGTGCGAGATTGGAGAATGGGTCTGCCGGAGCGGCGTGGAGCTTGTTCCGGCCTACCTGACTTCGGGCAACGGGTACTCGATGATCGGAATGTCGAGGTGGGCAACCTCGCGCAGACGGTGCCAGCCACGGGTAACCAGCGTTTCGCGCTCACGAACAAACGCGGCATCGAGCTGGCGTTTGTCGAACGGCCCTTCCACAAGAACGGGCGCGAAGTCATCGTCCGTGATGAACTGGGCCAGGCTCGGGTTACAGCAGATATGTCGCTCTTTGGTGGTGTGCAGCACCTCGGGGTCGAGCATGCCGGTCACATAGCGCAAATACAGATCGCTGTCGGTGATCTCGGCAACATCCTCGCCACATACCTCGCACAAATATCCTTCGTCGCATTTAGCCATCGAGTCAGGGGTCAGGGGAAATTGCCGCGTTGGTTGCTGTTTTGCAGGGCCGATTGCGGGTGCGTGTTTCTGTGAATTCGGAATGTCAGAGTCCCAGCACGTTGTTCATGTCGTACAGTCCGGGCGGCTGCTGGACGACGAATCGGGCGGCCATCAGCGCGCCATGGGCATAACAATCGCGGCTGGTGGCCGTCACACGCAGTTCGATCGTCTCGCCAAGCAAGCCAAACACGATCGTGTGCTCGCCCGGATTGTCGCCGACGCGGATCGCGTGGTAACCGATTTCCCCGTGCGGACGCTGGCCGGACCGACCCTCGCGGCCGTGCCGCTCGCCAGTTTGCCCCATGGCCTGGGCGATGATCTGGCCAAACCGAAGTGCCGTTCCGCTCGGGGCATCCTCTTTGTAGCGGTGATGTCGCTCGATGATTTCCACGTCGGCGCCGGTGGGATGGTCCTTGAGCGCCTCGCCGGCAATTTGGCTAAGCTTCATTACCAAGTTAACCGCCAGGCTCATGCTCGGCGCCCAGACGATGGGAATCTTGACCGCGGCAGCGCGAAGTTGCTCTTGTTGCGTTTCGGTCAGACCGGTCGTCGCGACAACCAACGGCAGCTTCTTTTCGACACACGTTGCCGTGATGAGTGCGACCGCATCGGGCACGGAGAAATCAATCAGGGCATTGGTTTCCGCCGCGAGAGACGCCGTCAGGGGCACACCAATCGGGCCGACGCCTGAGAGTGTGCCGGCATCCTGTCCAAGATTCGGGTGGTCGGCGTGTTCGAGCGCCGCCAGGACATCGATATCCTCCGTGACCGAGGCGATCGCGACAAGCCGCTGTCCCATGCGGCCCGCGGCACCGTGAACGGCAATGTTTAGCTTGGTCATGCGTCGTTCTCTCAGTTGGTCTGGATTTTAGCACCCCGGCTGCTAATTACTGGCAACCGATAACTGGCCGTGATACAGCAGCCGGGGTGCTCTCGAATGGTGCCACCCCTAGCTATACAAGTGAATTGCCCGAATGATTTCGTCCAGGTCGTTGCCCACGGCGATCGCACGGTTGGCAAACTCGGCACGGTGTACGCCGCGACTTCCCAGCACCCGATTGAACTCTTCTTGATCGGTCGAATGATAGGCGATCGTTGCCGTGGGATCCTTAAGTTGATGTCCGGTAAGAATGCAGATGACGCAATCGTTGGGACCGATCACGCCTTCGGCACGCAAACGCTTGGCGCCGGCGACGCTGGCCGCGCTAGCCGGTTCGCAGCCCAGTCCGTTGGCGCCGACTTGGGCTTTGGCGTCGAGAATCTCCTGATCCGAGACCTCCCGGACCACGCCGTCGCAGACCTCGAGCGCTCGCAGGCACTTGGTCAGATTGACGGGCCGATTGATCTCGATGGCGCTGGCAATGGTCGAGGCCCGCTGCCTCTGATCGTCGAGTTCTTTGTAATAAGCATCCACGATCGAATGGTCGACGGCACCCTTGTTCCAGCGGAGAGAGCGACGTTCAAACAGTTCATAGAGCGTGTTGGCCCCCGACGCATTGATCACCGCGATCCGCGGTACGCGGTCGATGAGGCCAAGCTGTTTCAATTCGGTGAATGCCTTGCCAAACGCGCTGCTGTTGCCCAAGTTGCCGCCGGGAACGACGATCCAATCAGGAACCTCCCAGCGGAGCCCCTCGAGTACGCGGAACATGATGGTCTTCTGGCCTTCGAGACGAAAGGGATTCACGCTGTTGACCAGGTAGATTCCCAACCGCTCGGTGACTTCTCTCACGCGCTGCATTGCGTCATCAAAGTCGCCGGCAATTTGCACCGTTAGCGCACCATAATCGAGCGCCTGTGACAGCTTACCATACGAGATCTTTCCGGTTCCGATGAAGATGACCGCTCGCATCAGCTTGCTCACACCGCAATAGACGGCCAACGACGCGCTTGTGTTGCCGGTCGAGGCGCACGCGGCGCGTTTGGCGCCGATGGAATGAGCGTGGGTGAACGCGGCCGTCATGCCGTTGTCTTTGAAACTGCCCGAGGGGTTGAGCCCCTCGTACTGCAAGTGGCATTGCCCGGCATTCAAACCAATGAACTGGCCGACCCCGTCGGACGAGTGCAGGAGCGTTTGCCCCTCGCCGATGGTGACGATCTTGCTGCGCGGTGCGAAAGGTAGTAGATCGTGAAATCGCCAGACGCCGCTCAGGCAGTGCGGGTCGTTGCGACGCGCCCACTTGGTCTCAAAGAAATCGAGTGATTCAGGAATCTGCAACTGGTCCCATTCGTAGTCCACGTCGAGCAGCCCACCGCAATCGCGGCAAGCCACGCGCACTTCGTCGATCGAATAGGTGGCTCCGCAATTGGGCGCAATGCAGCGCTGAAACGCGACGTCGGTTGTCTTGGCGACAGAAATGGCAGGTGACTCCGAAAGCTAAGTACCGAAACCTAAAGTATTTAACGAAACCGTTCTCCGATGCTAGTTTACGGTAGGCGGACCAGCAGTGCCACCCGACAGGAAGCCGGCGTCGGGGGGGCTGGAGCAGGGAGCAGCGTCCGATGAAAACCTTCCGTAGCATGGGCCCCCGGCCCGTGGATCTACACGGGCCGGGGGCCCATGCTACGGTAAAAAAATTTCTGCCGATCGCCTAAGCCATCCCACATTGATTTCCGACAAACCCAACACATCAGCCG
>CAUYYY010000239.1:0-4125 GCA_963577165.1 Planctomycetota bacterium
AGCCACTTGGCCACGGCGCCGCACATGTCTGCTAAGGTATGTCAACTACACGAACAGGTCAAGGCCTCCAAGCCTTTCTGGTAAGGCACTCGATGCGGCTGGGAAGCCTACACTCATCTTCACGTTCAGGGCTGGCTCGCCGTGCCGACTGGTTCGTATACGTCGAGCGCACTGAACAGACCGTTCACACCCGTCTCATTGTGTGAAACAGGCTTACACTGTTTGCTTGAAGTTGCTGCCTGACAACGTTCGATCGATACGATTCAGCAGATCCTATCCAGGCGTACCGCGTAGCGACTCGCGCGCCGTCACCGCGACCGTTTCTCTGGCGACCCTCCGGTCGTTGTCGGAATCTGAACCCAGGCAAATCGTTGGGGTGGGCGAGTGATCCATACCGGAGGGTACGGTCCCCACCACACTGTCGTCGAGACAGAGGGTCGGGAGCGTGAGACGCCGTACCATTTTTGGGCAGCAAGCCGGAGCGCCCGCTGCTGACTTCGAAATTCTGCACGGCGCCGGATTGCATCAGCCCGACCGTCTGTGTAGTCGGGCAAATGCCGGTATGCCCACGTCTCGCCGGTCTGGCCTGCCTTAGCAGTCTGCCATGCCGGATTGGTGAGGTGGCCAGACTGGCCGGCGTCCCAGGCAGCCGCATCATGATGGACCATCAATAATGCCAACAGGCCCAAGGCGAGTGTAATCTTAGTCATCATCAATGCTCCTGAGACCACAAATGGATCAAGCGGGTGGATGTTCCTAACATGGGATTCGGTCGTCTGGAAGCAACCGGATGAGCACGATTGTCGATAACCTTGGCTGCTGGCCCCCGAAGATGGCTAAGTCGGCGAAATAGCGAAACCTTGCGGCGTGGTCTTAGCGTTCGGGGTTACTGTGGTCAAATGATGTGGTGGGATGTGGCGGAAACTTCACGAAAATCGCACCAATTGGGTAGTTGATTTCCGTTAGAATTGCTATCATCTGGAATTAAAGCTACACGGCGGTGCCTAATTTGCTTTGCCAAGGGATGGGTTTTATCGACAAAAAACTCGCCTTTTTGGGAATAAAGCGTAGCTAGAGCGAATGTACTTTTACAGTCAACAACGCCTGCAGGGATGTACCTGCACGCGGACCGAGCGTGTTCCTTTTAAGGAAAAAGGGTTTACCGATGAAAAAACTTGGGTTTCTGCTAGTTATGTTGAGCTTGACCTCACTGACCGTCGGCTGTGGCAGTGGCGCTGATAGTGGTGATGGCGGCGGCGATGCCCCGGCAGCTACAGACAGTGACGACGGCGGCAGCGCTGGTGACGACGAAGGCGGCGAAGGCTAATCCTTCGTAGTGCAAACCAACCGCGCGGGCAGGGGCGTCGAGTACGTCCGTGCCCGCGTTCTTTGCGCTATACCAAATGACGGCACCGTCTCCTTATGCGTCGGTCGAGTTGCGCATCGATAGTCCTCTCACGCCTTCTTCGGTCGTGGCAACTCACGACCTTTGCCTTTGTGTCGGCGACCGCGACGTTGTTTGGCCGAAGACGACTTGACGTCGACCTCGTCCACTCGTTTGCCTACAGACTCGTTCATCTGTTCGATGCGATCTCGGATAGCAGCCGCTCGCTCGAATTCCAGCGCATCGGCCGCTTCGATCATTTCGGCTTCGAGCTGAGCGATATACTCTTCGGTAATGTATTGTGCCTCGTCGGTTCGGCCGACGGCAGCATTCGCGTCGGCGTGGGCTGCCGCTTCCGATTCGATCCCGCGGCGGATCGCCTTGCGAATCGTCTCGGGCGTGATCCCATGCTGGCGATTATATTCTTCCTGTAGTTTTCGGCGTCGCTCCGTCTCGTCGATTGCCCGCTGCATCGAGCCGGTCACCTTGTCGCCATAAAGAAGCACCTTGGCGTTGACATGACGGGCCGCCCGGCCGATGGTCTGTATAAGCGAAGTTTCGCTGCGCAGGAAACCCTCCTTGTCGGCGTCGAGAATGGCGACCAGAGAGACTTCAGGCAGGTCCAGCCCTTCGCGAAGCAGGTTGACACCGACCAGCGCCTCGAAATGTCCTTGTCGCAAATCGCGGAGCAGTTCCACACGTTCGAACGCGTCCAACTCGCTGTGCAACCACTTGCAACGGATGCCCTGTTCGGCCAGGTACGACGCCAGGTCTTCGGCCAACCGCTTTGTCAGCGTGGTAACCAACACCCGTTCGCTGACGGCCGCACGCAGGCGAATCTCCTCGAGCAGATGGGGCACTTGGCCCCGAGCCGGCACGACCTCAATGACCGGATCCAACAGGCCGGTCGGTCGGATCACCTGCTCGACAAACTCGCCACCGGTTTGCCCGAGTTCATAATCGCCAGGCGTAGCCGACACATAAACTACTTTGTTGATTCGATCATGCCACTCGTCGAACTTCAATGGCCGGTTGTCGAGCGCCGACGGCAGACGAAAGCCATGTTCGACGAGCGTCGTCTTGCGGCTGCGGTCGCCGGCATACATGGCCCGAACCTGGGGCACGGTCGCATGTGATTCATCGACAAACAATAAGAAGTCATCCGGAAAAAAGTCGTACAACGTATCGGGCGGCGAGCCGGGCGGGCGGCCCGAGAGTGGTTGGCTGTAGTTTTCGATGCCGGGGCAATAGCCCACTTCGAGCATCATCTCGATATCGAATCGGGTTCGAGCCGCCAGCCGCTGGGCTTCGAGCAGTTTCCCCTGAGAGCGAAACAGCTCCAGCCTGCCGGACAGCTCCTTGCGAATCTCACCCACCGCGTGTTCGATACGTTCCTCGGGCAGCACAAAGTGCTTGGCGGGATAAATGAACAACTGATCCTCGGTGCTGATCGTTTCGCCGCTCGTCGGATTGATCAGCGACAGCCGTTCGACCTCGTCGCCCCAGAACTCGGCACGAAAGGCAAACTCTTCGTAAGAGGGCCAAATCTCGACGCAGTCGCCTCGCACACGAAACTTGCCGCGGGCCGGATCGGTGTCGTTCCGCTGGTATTGGATGTCGACCAGCTTGGCGAGCACCTCGTCGCGGTCAACAATCTGGCCAACTTTCAGGCCGACCATCATCTCCTTGTAGTCCTCGGGCGATCCCAGACCATAAATGCACGAAACGCTGGCCACCACGATCACGTCTTGGCGGCTCACCAGTCCGCTGGTGGTGGCCAGTCGCAGCCGGTCGATCTCCTCGTTGATGGACGCATCTTTTTCGATATAGATATCCCGCTGCGGGATGTACGCCTCCGGCTGATAGTAGTCGTAGTAGCTGACGAAATAGTGGACCGCGTTGTGCGGAAAGAACTCTTTGAATTCGCTGTAAAGTTGCGCTGCCAGTGTTTTGTTGTGCGAGAGGACCAGCGTCGGCTTTTGCGCGGCCTGAATGAGGTTGGCCATCGTGAACGTCTTGCCCGAGCCGGTTACGCCCATCAGGACCTGCTCGCGGCGGTCGGCTTCGAGTCCGGCGATCAACGCGGCGATCGCTTGCGGCTGGTCACCGGCAGGCTCAAACGGACTGACAAGCTGAAAAGACATAAAAGTAACTGTTCACCAGTATGAAATAAGAAACCTAAAGCAAGTAGTTTTCACCACGGAGAAATAACGGAAGGCAAAGAAGGAACCGCAGATAAACGCCGATAATCATGGGATCCAGATTTTGGATCGCCTTGCCATCCTATGCGAATTGTTAGAGAGCATTTCAAAAACCTTATGCAATCTGCGTTTATCTGCGTCCATCTGCGGTTCCCCTTGGTAGCGGTCGTCTCCGTGTTCTCAGTGCCTCCGTGGTGTATTTTTGTTGGCTGCAAGCTGTTCGTGGGGGGTTGTCTGTGTTTGAATAGGTTGATGTTTTCGATCGCGGCTTATAGGGGGGCCCGGTGGTGTTCGATAAGGTGCGTCTTTTCGAAAAGTCGAACGTTTTGAATGCGGAATTCGGAAGGCGGATTGCGGAATGTCAAATCGGAAACAAATGTGAAGTCCGTGTGTCTGACCGGGGCTTTGCGTGTGACGCGACGGGCGTCAGAGTTAATCGAACGAACTGTTCGAAAACGTGCGGGAGGCGAAGAGGTGGGTAAAGGTGCAGCACACGGCGATGGCTTCAGTGCCAACATGAACAGCGAATTTCCCTAGGTT
>CAUYYY010000240.1:0-4104 GCA_963577165.1 Planctomycetota bacterium
TTCGTCGCTATTTTGCCGCGATGAATGAGGAATATGCACGATGGGTGGGCGATCATCGTCCGGCCCGAACGACGGTCGAAGCCAAATTAGGCATCGAGGGCTTGTTGATCGAAGTCGATTGCATCGCGGCGGTTGATGTAGCCTGAGTTATACCGACAGATTCGAGAGCAGTCGCAAACTCGTCCAAAACACACGAGAACAAAGGTAATCCGCTTGCGATGAGACTAAGCACGATTAAGGCCAAATTGGCGCAGGACAAGCCCGCGCTGCTGACGATGCTCAACACGATCGATCCGACCCTGTTTGAGATGACAAGCTTGTTCGGTATGGACGGGATTTGGGTGGACCTTGAGCATAATAACCCAAGCGTGGAGACCGTGGCCGCCCTGTTGCGCGCAGCACGTGTCGGCAGTGCGGACGTGCTTGCGCGAGTGGCCAAGGGGGAGTTCATGCGTATGGGACGTCTGCTAGAAGCGGGTGCCGCGGGCATCATGTATGCGCGCTGTGATGACGCCACGGAAGCGGCTGAAGTGGTACAATGGTGCAAATTCGCACCACTCGGCAGGCGAGGCTTCTGCGGCGGCAACGCCGACATGCCTTACTGCACCATGAAGTTGTCCGACTACATCCAGCAAGCCAATGAGCAGACGTTTGTGGTCATTCAACTTGAAGACCAGCATGCGATTGAGAATGCGCGTGAGATAGCACAAGTGCCAGGTGTGGACGTGCTGTTTTTCGGTCCGGCCGACTATTCCATTGCCAGCGGAATCCCTGGCCAATTCGATCATTCTAAGATCCAGCAGGCGATTGAAACCATTGCCGATGCAGCTCAATATGCGCAAATCCACTGGGGTAGTATCAGCTCCAGTCCAAGACATACGGAAAAGCTGCTGAAAAACGGGGCCCGTTTGATCAGTTACCTTTCCGATACGGTCATCTTTAAGAAGCATTTGCAGCAAGTTCGAGAACTGTTTGAGCCGTTGGGTTTTGACTTCGACTGCCGGTTGGACTCGGTCGACGACAGCTATTTGGAAGTAGAGTAAAAACACGACGCGAGGTACGTTCGCCATGTCTTCCTCCAATACGAATGCAGATATGCTTTTCGATTTAACCGGAAAAACGGCCTTGGTCACAGGTGGCAGCCGGGGCATCGGGCGGGGTCTCGCCCTGGGTCTGGCCCGACAGGGTGCCGACGTGGCGATCATCTACCGGTCGGCAAGAGAGCAGGCCGACGAAGTAACCGAGCAGATCAAAGCGCACGGACGTCGAGCTTGGTCTTATCAGAAAGACTTGTCGCAAGCAGAAAACCTTGAACAGCTGGCTCAAGAGATATGGCAACAGACGGGCAAAATCGATATACTCGTGAATAACGCAGGCTTAGCCTACAGCGAAAGATTCAACGAAATCCCGGCCGACCATTGGCGAGGTGTGATGGCGGTGAACCTCGATGCGGTCTTCTTTCTGACTCGACACATTGCCGAACGGATGATCGCCAGCGAGATCAAAGGGCGGATTATCAACATCTCCTCGGCTAATGGCTTCTGTGCCGAAGCGGGCCACTCGCATTACAACGCCTCGAAAGGCGCATTGGAACTGCTCACTCAGACATTCGCCATCGAATTAGGTGAACATGGTATCACGGCCAACACGGTATGCCCCGGAATCATTGAAACGGAAGTCCTTGAGGAAATCGCGCTAACTTCCGATTATCTTGACTACTTCAAACAGCATGTGCCTCTGGAGCACCGCCTGGGCACCGTCGAGGAATGCGTCGGTGCCGTGTTGCTGTTCGCCTCACGCGCCGGATCGTACATTACCGGCCAACACCTGATTATCGATGGCGGTGTGATGTGCGAGCAGGTGCCTCGCCTTCCATTCATGTCGCCGTATCGAAATACTGTCAATAGTACGAATTAATACCTTACCAACCAGCCTCACGGCCTTTCACCAAAAAACGAGAGAACGATATCGATGAACAGGGGGGATCGTAAACTGGGAGTCGCCATCCACGGAGCAGGCTGGGTGGCCAAAGCGCATGCCGCCGGCTGGCAAAAAAACCAATATTCAGAAATTATCTCGATCAGTAGTCGGCATCGCGAGAGCGCCCAACGTCTGGTCGATGAACTCAGCCTGGATTGCTCTGTACACGATTCTTTTGAGAGTATTTTGCAGGACGATCGAATTGACATCGTCGATATCACAGGGCCCAATCATGTACATGCCGAACAAGGCATTGCCGCGGCGGAGGCGGGTCGGCATATTCTGATCGAGAAGCCCATGGCTCTCTCCGTCGAGGAGAATCGCATGCTACGCGATACGGTTGCCCGATCAGGCGTCAAGTCGGTTGTCAGCTTTGTCCTCCGCTGGAATCCGCTCTTTGAAAACCTAAAATCGTTATTGGCAACCAAGACAATTGGAGACTTATCTTACGTCGAAGTCGACTATTGGCATGGGCTGGGAACATGGTACACCGGGTGGGAATGGGCCCGTACCCGTAAGTATGGCGGTAGTGCAATGCTTGCTGCCGGTTGCCATGCCGTGGACGCGATGCGCTGGTTCGTCGATGACGAAGTTGCCGAAGTATCCGCCTTTGCCAACAACAAGAAAGGGCTATACGAATACGAGCCGAGCGTCGTCGCTATCATGAAGTTCCGAGGAGGCGCCATTGGTAAAACGTCGACGCTGATCGATTGTGAGATGCCTTACGCGTTCAACATCGACCTGGTTGGTACCGATGGTGCGCTGCGCGATAACCGCTTGTGGTCAAAGAAACTCCTGCCCGGCCAGACCGATTGGGCCGTGTTGCCGACGATCGCGCCCGACTCGGGAGAAGTCTATCATCATCCGTTCGATGCCGAGATTGATCATCTGGTCGACTGTATCAAGAACGATTGCGAGTCGCACTGTAATGTTGCAGACTCCTATCATACGCACGAGTTGTGCCTGGCCATTGACCGGTCCATCGCAGAAGGTGGTGCGACCATTTCCCTACCCCAGGCGCGAACTTCGAGATCAACTTTGACTTGAGGATTGGTAAAGGCGCATGGCTCAAAATAGGACGGCTTTAGCGCTGCTGGCTCATCCGGATGACGCGGAATTCCTCTGCACCGGGACCCTAATTCGGCTGGCCGATGCTGGTTGGGCAGTACACATCGCCACCGCCACACCGGGCGATGCTGGCACAACCACCCAAACACGTTGGGATATCAGCGCGATTCGTACCAACGAAGCAAGCAAGTCTGCTCAGTTGATCGGAGGAACTTACCACTGCCTGGGCGAATCGGATCTCTTAGTAATGTACGACCGGCCCACGGTGCAAAAAGCGATAGATCTATTCCGGCAGATAGCTCCGTCACTGGTCTTCGCCCATGCACCCAAGGATTACCTGGTAGACCATGAGATGATGAGTACCGTCGCCCGGGCAGCCAGTTTCGCCTACTGCGTGCCCAATCTATCAACGCATCCGTTGAAGGAAGGTTTGTGCGTTCCACATCTGTACTATTGCGATGCGATTGAAAGCAAAGACCCGTTTGGCCGCGAGATCAAGCCGACCATTTACGTCGATATCACCAACCAGATGGACAAAAAGATCGACATGCTCGCCTGTCATGCATCGCAACGCGAGTGGCTTCGCAAACACCACGGCATGGACGAATACATTGAAGCGATGAAGCGGCAGGGTGCGTTTCGTGGTGAACAGATATCGGTAGCTTATGCCGAAGCCTTTGTGCAACACCTGGGCCACGCTTGCCCGCAAAACGATCTGCTAGCCGACCTGTTTGGGGATAAGAAATAAATCGGCAAGACGCGTGAAGAACCCACCGATTAATTCTCGATTTGAAGGAGTATCTCATGAAGTTGTTGAAAATCCTTGTTTGTTTTGTTTTGTGTGCCGTGTTCGGTTGTGCTGCCCGCGCGATCGCAGAGGAGCCGGCCAATAACTCGGGCTGGAAGTCGCTCTTCGACGGCAAGACACTCGATGGCTGGCACAAGGTCGGAGACGGCAACTGGGTGGTCGAGAACGGAGCTATCTATGGAAAGACTGACAAACTGGCCGAACTCGATGGCCTCTTGTTGAGCGACAAGAAGTACAAGAATCTTAAG
>CAUYYY010000241.1:0-4090 GCA_963577165.1 Planctomycetota bacterium
CGGTTGCTTGTCCGCGAGGTCATCCAGTGGCCGAACGACTGGCGTGACGAGGCAAGGCTGATGGTCGTGTCACTCGGGGCCGTGTCACCTGGATCGGGCGATGCCGAAGAAGCCGAGCCGACGACGTTTGATGCCTCGTTCGATGCCGGGAAAGTGGCGATCGAGACCATGGGACCGTTGAAGTTGGCGGTGAAGTTGGCTCGGCAGAACAATCGGGACGCTGTCGAGACCATGCAGCAGGAAATCACCCAGCAGCGCCACGCGGCGTTTCGTCATTTCAGACGGACTGTGCGACTGGCCAGCGATACGTCGGACGCGAAGAAGGTCGTGGCGGCGCAGTCGTATCTGGCTTATTTGAATTACGAGATCCAGCGATACTTTGACGCCGCTGTGTTGAGCGAATTTGTCGCGCGGAACTATGCCGACAGCGCTAGTGGCCGCCAGGCGGGTCAGATTGCTTTGGCGGCGTATCAGAAACTTTATTTCTCGCCGGACAATGAAGATCGCGATTTCGAGTCGCGGCGGATTATGAGCGTCGCCCGTTATGTGATTGAGCAATGGCCCGAGGGCGAGGAGGAGGCGACGGCGCTGCGGGTATTGGTTGATTTCGCCTTGCGGGCGGGCGATCTGGATGCGGCGCGGACCTATGCAGCCAAGCTGAGCCCGGATCGGCGGGCCGCTTCGCTGTTTCAGATCGGCATGGCCGAGTGGGCGCAATATGTCAATGCGGTGCGGCTGGAGGAGGCTCAAAGGCCCGGTCAGGCGGAACTCAGCGCGATGAAAGCCCGCGCGCAGTCAAGCTTGGCGGAGGGCATCACCCAATTGCGGCAGGGGGAAGAGATTACGCCGGCGGTGGCGACGGCTGCGCTCTATTTGGCGCAGATTTACTTGGACACGTCGCAGTACGAAAAGGCCGTGGCTCAGTTGGAGGACGAGCGTTTTGGATCGCTATCGTTGATCGCAAAGGCACATCCGGCGGTGGCAAGTGACCTGTTTGTTGAGGAAGCGTACAAGGCGGCATTGCGTGCGTATGTTTCGGTGCAGCCTGCGGAGCGAGAGAAGGCGATCAAGATTATGGATGCGATGGAGCAGCGAGTGGCCGCTCTGGGCGATGCCGGAGGTGAGCAGCGGATCACCAAGATTTACATCGGCTTGGGACGAAAATTGCAGACGCAATTGGAGCGGTTGACGGCCGAAGGAAACAGGGACGAGGTGCAGCGGGTGTCGGCGGCTTTTGTCGATTTTCTTGACCGAGCTGGCCAGCGCCAGACGGGCAACACCTGGGCCTCGCGTAACTGGGTCGCCCAGACGTATTACAATCTGGCCGCCGGGGGTGAGGGAGCAACGGGTGACGGCCGCACGGCCCGTGGCGAGCAGGCGGAGGTGTTCTACGGCAAGTCGGCCGCGGCCTATGGAAAGCTGCTAGACGAAGCGTCGGCTGACCCCGGGTTTTCCCCGAGCAACGAGGCGGTGCTTGGTGCGAAAGTGCGGCTGGCCGAATGCCTGCGGCGGCTGGGTCGGTACGCCAAGTCGCTCGATTTGTTTGCCGAAGTCTTGGCCGAAAAGCCCAATGTGTTGGCCACGCAAGTCGCGGCGGCGCAGACCTATCAGGAACGAGGCGCCGAGGAGGACCCCAAGTGGTACGCGTTCGCGCGAAATGGCTGTCGGAAAGACAAAACAACCAGCACAAATCGAATTTGGGGTTGGAAGAAACTGGCCCAAACCGCGTATCGTTATCCAAAGTATCGCCAGATTTATTTTCAGTCGCAATACAACAACAGCCTTTGTCGATTTAAGATTGCCATGCAGCAGAGCGGGAATCACCGCAGCGACCTGCTGGCAAAGATCGAGCGAGAAGTTCGGAGTATGGACCTGCTGTGGACGGGCGAGACCTGGAAGCCGTGGCGTCCGAAGTACGAACGGCTGTTGAAGGATGTGCAGCGTGCGCAGCGTAAGTAAGTCGAGAGTCGAGGGACGAGAGGCAAGATTAAGTGAGGATGAAAATGATTCGATCCACTGTTCTGCCGACGCTGGTCGTTCTGGTCTCTCTGACCGGTATGACCAATGCGCAGTTGCTGGACCGGGTGAAGACGACCGATGGTCGCTCGACACGTGGCACAGTCGTGCGGATGTCGTCGACGGAAGTCGTCGTCCGAGACAAAGCCGATCAAGACGAGACGATTTCTGTCAACCGGATTGACACGATCGTCTTTGCTTCCGAGCCGAGGCTTCTTACCCAGACACGGACGCGCATGGGCAATCAGCGTTTTGAAGATGCGCTGACAGTCCTCGGCAAGATGAATGAAAAGGCGATGAGTCGCAACTTCATCAAGCAAGATGTGCAGTTCTATCGGGCGCTGTGTCAGGCTCGGCTGGCTCTCTTCGGTCGCGGAAAGCTGTCCGTGGCCGGAAAGGCGATGCACCGCTTCGCGGGCGATGCCGGCAATCGCGACAGCTACCATTATTTCGAGGCGACCCGGGTGCTGGGAGAGCTGCTTGCGGCATCGGGCCAACATGCGAAGGCGATCGATTATTTTGGGCGGTTGATCGAGGCTCCGTGGCCGGAATATCAGATGCGGGGACGTGTGTTGAGTGCTCGGGCGTTGATGGCCCAGCGGAAGTATGAGGAGGCGGTCCGTCAGCTTGACCAGGTACTGGCGGCGACTGAGGAAGGGGACGAAGCCGAAAGGCGGCGGATGACCGCGCGGCTCGACAAGGCGGTTTGCCTGGCCGAAATGGAAAAGGCGGACGAAGGCATTCAGCTTATCAACGAGGTTCTTCCGCAGATCGGCCTGGACGAACGTGAACTGCGTGCCCGCGCCTTTCGTGCGAGGGGATTGTGTTATTTGAAAAAGGACCAGAAAAAAGATGCCCTGCTCGATTTTCTGCATGTCGATCTGTTGTATAACAGCGTGCCAGAGATCCACGCCGAGGTCTTGTTCCGGCTCTCAAAGCTGTGGCCCGCCGTGGGCAAGGGCTCCCGGGCTCGCGAAGCGGCGAAGCAGTTGAAGGAGCGATATCCGAATAGCCGTTGGGCAAAGGAATGAAGGCTGGAATAAGGATCGTCCGATAAATTATCGGCGATGACGAAGCCGCCGTGATGCAGCATCGCAAACAGCGTGTGCCGTATACGATCGAGGCATAGCGCAATTTGTCCCTAACGACTGAGACAGCCAAACGAATGACATTTCCCCCGAACCTCATTGGAAAGAAATGGGCTCGCGGTGATGACAGCGGAAAAATAAGGTAGTGTCAGCTGCATCCTATCCATCAAGTCTCAAGCAAGAGGATTCCTCGCCTTTGAAAAATATCGTACGCGTATTTTCTTCTACTGCGGAAAACTCAACCTACTGCCACATAAAATTAGCCACTATAATCCCTAAAGAACTATTTTGACTCACTCGGATAAACCACTCACAAACTTGGAGGCGACGATGCGTAAGGCAATTTGGTTTGATTGGTTGACCGCTGCGGTGCCGGCGCTTTCTCTGGTGTTGCTTGCGGCGGGCGCGATGGCCGTGCTGTCGATTGCCGACGTTCGCGCGGCGGTGGCCCAGGCCGGGGACGAAGAAATGCTGGATGAAGAAGAGGAGGTCGACGCGGATGGGGCGGCGGTCGACACCGGTGATGACGAATTCTCGGAAGGCTCGGCCCCCACGATTCTTGGCTGGGCGTTCCAGTCGCTCGGTGCAGGGTACAGCCTCGTGTTTTTATCGCTTTCGTTTACGTTGGTGGCATTGTTTGTCATGAACTTGCTCACGGCGCGTCGCCAGCAGATCGTGCCGGTCGAATTGGTGGATGGTTTCGAAGACCTGTTGAATGAAAAGAAGTATCAAGACGCCTTCGATCTGGCAAAGCAAGATGAGTCGTTCTTGGGCCAAGTTTTGTCGGCCGGGCTGGTCAAACTCTCGGCCGGCTACCCTCAGGCAATTGAAGCAATGCAGGAAGTTGGTGAAGAAGAGAATATGAAGCTGGAGCACCGGCTGAGCTACATGGCGCTGATCGGCACGATTAGCCCGATGATCGGATTGTTCGGCACCGTGCATGGCATGATTCTGGCATTCCAGGTTATCGCCACCAGTCCTATGCA
>CAUYYY010000242.1:0-4064 GCA_963577165.1 Planctomycetota bacterium
TTCAGGTACTTTTTCCAGGCGACGCCGTTCTCACCACCCGGCGTAAGATAGGCGTCTAGCTTTTTCACCTGGCTGATCAGCTTCGATTTAGCTGCCGCGAGGTCTTCGTCCGTAACTGGTTTGAAATCGTCTTTGGCAGCTCGCGCAACATATGGCAACTCCACACTCGGCGGTATTTTTAATTCTTTTTTCCAGGCAATGAGCGCGTCACGTACGGCGACAAACCGAGGAAGATCCAATCCTTTGGCCTGGCTTTGATATTGCGCGAGCACCTGCTCAATAACACCGGCGTCGGCCAAGGCGCCTTTGGCCAACTCGCGCGACAAATCGTCGGATCGGAGATAGGCCCGCCATCGCTGTCCGTTCTCGCCA
Source organism: Planctomycetota bacterium (assembly GCA_963577165.1). GTDB lineage: Bacteria > Planctomycetota > Planctomycetia > Pirellulales > CAUYYY01 > CAUYYY01. The sequence continues at coordinate 373 of CAUYYY010000242.1, forward strand.
CTGCCTGCCCAGGCGTGCATTTTCTGAATCGCGTCGGTCAGATCGGCCTGGTCCGAATCGGCCGCGACCGGCGACATCACCAGTCCCAACCACAAACACATAACCAGCGCTGCCGCCGCCGTGCGGGTTCTTGTGTAAATCATGACGTCGCTCCTTCTAAACCTTCCAAAGTGATTGGGGATTACCACGGGAACCTCGGGCACTCGACACGGTTTTTTTCAAACCGATCGATAAAGCCACCAGCCGGTTGCAATTCTGCAACGACGGACAGGCCCCACGCGATTCGTAAGGACGCACTCAAGCGTAACTTGCTTAACACGTTTTGCAGGTTTTGGCTAGCTGAGTCTGCATGGCAAACAGGAAAAGCCCTGAGGGAAAATTGAATTAGGCGGTCTAGTTGCAAATTTCCCAAGTTTGACGGCCCTGCTGAATCAGGAAAAACTATGAAATCCGCATAATTTACACAATCCGTTCAATTCCCCTAAGACCCCTATTACTAACTCGCTGCTGCTAGCTTAGCATCGCTCCTTCACACCTGAACACGGCATATGCCGTGTTCCTGCCGCGTCTCGGACGCTCGGGCATCGGGGGCATCTTCCCGACGCGTCGAGAGGTCGGCCATCGTCTGCCCTGAAGGAGCGTTTCTATGACGGAGCGACTTTCTGCGTTACCGATCTCACTGCTTCTTGTCTGTGGCATATCTCATACCGCCGTGGCAAAGTCACCCGATGCAGATCTTCCGCCGTTGCGGGCGTCTGGCGTGCATTGGCATCACGACTACGGCGATGCCTGGTATCAGGCCGAGCAGACCGGAAAGATGCTGCTGGTCTGGTTTCAGAGCGAAACCTCCAGTTCGGAACGAGAGGACGTACAACGCGCCTTTGAGAGTGACGCTCTCATTCGAGAAAAACTGCTCGAATATGTGCTTCTCAAGGTACCGGTCGACACACACATTGTCAGCGGCGGCGAGACATTGCGGATCCTCGATCACCCGGCATTCACCGAAATGCACAACCACGAGGGGCTGGCGATCATCGATCTGAGTGACCCGACCGCTGACACATTCGAACACGTGGTGAGCGCGTTTCCGTTTATGTGAGGCAAATACTATCGCTTTGAGGCTCGCGATCTGCCGGTGATTCTTGACCTGCCGCGGGGTTTCATCACGGAGCGAACGATGATTTGGGCCGTGCGTGTCCATCCGGAAAATCCGGCCAGCACCCTAGGCCAAAAGAATTCGATCCTCGCGGCCCAGGCGAAAAGCCATTCTCGGTATCAGGCACGTATTCTATTGCAGGGTCACCACCGTTGGGAAAACCGCTTTCACCACATCCGTGAACTTCTCGGAGACCATTACGCCCCGATCGAAGTCGTCGCCGAAAGTTGGCCCGAGCAGAATATGATCGATTCGTGAATCAACTGTGTCGCCAGTTGGCGACAATCTTCCGGTCACTGGAGTGCCGTCAAGGCTCAGCACGCTTTGTACGGTTACGACATCCGCCGTGGAGAGAACGGCATCTGGTACGGCACCGGCATCTTCGCCAGCTACGAATGACGTGCCCTTTCCTATCGGGATGCGTTCCTATCGGTATAACCGGCCTCGTCAGAACCAGTACGTTGTGAAATTGCAACGGTCGGTGAAGCGAAATGGCCACATCGGCCACTCTACGTGGTACGCTTCGTTCGGAACCGGATAAATTTTTCCAACGTTGTGTCTTGAGATCGGCATGGACGGCTTACTCCCCAGAGGCCGAAGCTGGGCTGTGGCGCTTACGCTTTGTGCGCTAACGGCCGGCGGCTGCGCTAGTTGGAATGGCGCTGGCTGGAATGGCAACCGCTGGGGCATGCCGCGGATCGATCCAACCGGCGAGAGGATATTTGTGCCAGGCTCGTTTGCCGCCCCTTTCGGTTCTCCGCCGGTGACGAGTTTTGGGATCGGCCCTGGCGCACCTTTGCCGCCAGTTCAACCGCCGACGGCGATTGTGCCCGCGCCACAGATGGCTGTACCTCCGACCGCTGGTCCCGTAACGCCAGGCGTCGATTTGTCGGCCGCCAAGCCCCGGCTCGAACTGCAACTGAGCGGTCCGGCGACGGCCAAGGTCGGTTCGACGGTTCGTTTCGAAGCGGTCCTCAAAAACGTCAGCAACGTCCTGGCGACTGACTTAGTCATCACCGACACGTTTGACGAAGGACTAAAACATCTGGTCGCCCGAAGCCCGATCGAAAAGAGTCTCGGCGATATCGGGCCGGGCCAATCACAGAGCGTTTACTTATCGTTCCAAGTGATGAAGCCGGGCAAGCTCTGTCACTCTTTCGAGATCACCGGCGCCGGCGGTGTCGTGGTTCGTCGGCAGGGGTGCTTGACGGCGACGGCGCAGACGAGACCGCAACCGGCGATCGAGGTAAAAAAAACGGGCCCCCGCCAGCTACGCTTCGGCACAATCGCGGAATTCACGATCGAGATTCGCAACACGGGCAACGTCCCGCTGACGAATCTGCGGATCGAAGACCGGTATGATCGGGCCCTCGAACCAACGCACGCCACCGAAGGCTACGCCGTCGACGACGAGGGACTGCCAATTGACGAGCAGGGCCGACCTTCCGACATGCTATTTTGGCGCCTGCCGCGGCTCGAAGCGGGTGCAACGCACAAGTTGGAGGTCCACTGCAAGTGTCTGGCTGCCGTAAAGAGTGCCTGTAACCGAGTGACGGTTTCCTGCGTTGAGCGGCCGCCGGTCGCCCACGAAGCGTGCCTGGAGATTCTGCCGAAGCCTGTGCCGCCAGCAGGCACTGGGACGCCACCGGCCACCGAGCCGCCACTAGCCGCTGAGCCTCCTCAAGACGACAATCGGCCGACGGAGCCGATCGACGCACCACCCAAGTCAGACGAAGCAGCGACGTCCGGCACCCAGGGTTCGACGACATCCGTACCACTCGGCCCGGCTGAACTGAAACTCTCGATCGCCTCGTTTAAGAACCCGGCGCGTGTTGGCGACCAGGTCAAATATCAGATTGACGTGACCAATCAGGGACAAACATCGGACAAGGGTGTCACGCTGGTCGTCAAGTTTCCGGCCGAGATGCGACCGGTTCAACTCAGTATGGTCGCGCCGGTGCAATACAAAATTACCGATGGCCAAATTACCTTCCAGCCTATTGCCGAGTTGCGGGCCGGTGAGCCGCTTCAATACGTCATCTCGTTTGAGATGCTTCGAGGCGGCACGGTCCAACTCGAAGCGACGCTCTCGAGCGACGGTCGGCAGAAGCCGATCACCCGGACCGAGACAACCGAGATCATTGCACGTTAGCACGGTGTGCGTTACTGTCGGTGTGTGAAACCCGGAAGCTTACGCATTCGGCTCGCCATGCCCAGCATCCGGCTCGCCTTTTGGAATTCGTGCCATGCCTCGTTTTGTTGTCTTGCGTCACGAATGTCCTGCCGACTACGTGCGACCTTCGCATTGGGATCTGATGCTCGAAAGCGAGGGCCGTCTACGCACCTGGGCGTTGCCGCAGCCGCCGGATCTGGGCGAGCCGATCACGGCGGAGGCCCTCGACGATCATCGGCTCGAATACCTGGACTACGAGGGCCCCGTATCGAAGGAACCTGTATCGAAAGATCGGGGCTCGGTGGCTCGTTGGGATCGCGGGACGTACGAGGTCCAGCGCGAGAACGGCGGCTGCGGCAACGC
>CAUYYY010000243.1:0-4057 GCA_963577165.1 Planctomycetota bacterium
CGCTGCTCTGGCCCTGCTGGACAAATTGAACACAGCAGGGCGCCAGGAGAGCGCCGAAGCGTTCCGAAAGGAGTTAAACGAGTCGCTGATTCGTGACGTGATTGTTCGAGTCACCTGGACAGGAGACGCGGATGTCGATCTTTTGGTCGGGGAGCCGACCGGGACCATCTGTTCGGCACGCAATCAGCGGACAACCGGTGGCGGCGTCATACTCGGCGATGGCAACTCGGCCAGCAACGATTCTCTCGGCAGTGGATCGTCTGGCCGTTATTCGGAAACGTACGTCTGTCCCACAGGTTTTGTCGGTGACTACCGTGTGGTCATTCGCCGCATATGGGGCAAGGTAACTGCCGGCAAAGTCGATGTCCTCGTGGTGACCCATTACAAGGATGCCGGTCAACGGTCCGAACAACAGCAAATTACCTTAGACGATAAGGACGCCGTGGTCGCGTTTCGACTTGAGGAGGGTCGGCGCACCGAGCCGGTCGAAGAACAGCTGGCGAAAAACGCCGCGGTCCGTCAGATCGCGGTGGGACGTGCCGTGCTGGCACAACAGCTTGGCTCGCTGTCCGACCCAGGAGTGGAAGCAGAGCTAGCGCGACGGGTGATTATCGGGCGACAGGCTATCCGAGGACGAGGAGCGGTCGGGTTTCAGCCGGTGATCATCACACTCTCTGAAGGAACGCTGTTTACCGCAACCGGTGTAATCTCTGCCGACCGTCGATACGTGCGAATAACTCCTTCGCCATCCTTTAACACCATCGGTGACGTGTTTACCTTCACGTTTGCCGGCGCCTCTCAAGCGACTGGCGGCGGGGGCGGCGGGGGCGGCGGCGGTGGATTCGGCGGCCAAGGCGGCGGCGGCGGCGGTGGATTCGGCGGTGGTGGTGGTGGCAGAGGATTTTAGTGCGAGTCGCACAGATCTCAAGGTCCCATGTTTAGCCGCAACGCGTAGCGGAGCGCACTGGAAATTCACCGCAAGAGGCCCGGCACGACATCGAGGTCGAGCGATTCGAATTTTCCGGCCCGGTACCGTTCGATGGCGACGGCGCCCATCACCGCGTTGTCGGTACACAAATTCATCGGCGGGATGAATAGGCGATAGCCGTGCTGCTCGGCGGATGATTCGAGTCGGTCGCGGAGCCGCCCATTGGAGGCGACGCCTCCGCCGACACAGAGCGTCTTCATACCGGTTTTCCGCATTGCAAGTTCTGTCTTACCGACAAGACAATCAACCACCGCCTCCTGAAAACTGGCGGCGATGTCACGGACCTGGTGTTCTTCGAGAGGCGGTATTTTCGACACCTGTTTGCCCGGCCCCATGACGTGATAGCGAACAGCCGTCTTGAGTCCACTGAAGCTGAAATCTAAACGACTCGGATCGCGCAGCAGCGGACGTGGAAACGACATGGCCCGGCGATTTCCACGCTCGGCCGCTTTCTGAATCGCCGGTCCGCCCGGATAGGCGAGACCCAGAAGGCTGGCCACTTTGTCGAAGGCTTCACCGGCCGCATCGTCGATCGTGCCGCCTAAGAACTCGAAGTCAACCGGTGACTTGCAACGATAAAGACTCGAATGGCCGCCACTGACGATGAGTCCCACACAGGGAAAAACCTCCTCACCGCTAGCAATCCGACAGGCGTAAATATGCGCATGGACATGGTTCACCGCCAGAAGCGGAATCGCCTGGGTGAGCGCAATGGTTTTGGCCGCAGTCAGCCCGACGAGCAGCGATCCGGCCAGGCCGGGTGTATTGGCAACGGCAACGGCATCGATCTCGGCGAGCGTGATTTCGGCTTCCGCGAGTGCCCGATCGATGACCGGAAGAATCCGTTCCAGATGGGCACGTGACGCGATTTCCGGCACCACTCCGCCATAACGCGCGTGGAGTTCGTTCTGTGAGGCCACGACGGACGAGAGAACCTCAAGCTCATCGGTAACGACCGCGGCAGCCGTTTCGTCGCAGGTTGTCTCGATCGCAAGAATCTTCATTTTCAGTTAGAGATCAGGGTTTAGGGTTCGGGTGTCAGGGTTCAGGTTTTAGGGCAACGTTTAACTCCAAAGCCTGAACCCTAAAACCTAAACTCCGAACCCTAAAGTTTAACATGGTGAACCCAGGCGGGAGGCACGTTGAGCCAAACGGATTCTCGCCGGATCTCATGCTGAGAGAGCAATCGGTCGAGCGCGTGTCCGATGCCGCGGAGGCGCGCTCGTTGCTTGGCTCCGCTGCAAAGGCCGCGCAGACGGCGAATCCAAATATACTCGAAGAATGACAGGATGCCGCCCGGCCGAAGAATTCTGGTGAACGTATCGAGAATCTGCTCGACTTCGGCAACGGAAAAATTGTTTAGCGGCAGGCCGGAAACGATCCGATCGTAAGTCTCCTCGGTGGTCACCTGCTCCACGCGCCCGTGCAGAATTTGCGTTCTCTCGGCGACCGCCCGAAAGCTGGCCTCGCGGTCCAGACGCCTGCGAAGGTGGGCCACAAACTCGTCGTTCACTTCCACCAGATCGAGTCGATCTTGTGGGCCGAGGGCACGAACGAGGTGGCTGGTGACCGTGCCCGTGCCGGGGCCTACTTCCAAGATTCGTTTGGGCTGCTGCGTACCGGGTTGCTGAGTATTGGGGGCCACATATCGGACCAATGCCCGAGAGAGCGCCCGACCGCTGGGCAAGATGGCACCGGTCGTGTGGTAGTCGCGGCGAAATTGGCGAAGAAATAGTCGATAGTCGGCCAGCGCGCGTTGCATACGAACCAGTGTACAAGAAGGAAGGGAGAGGGAGGAGTGGGGAAGGGAGGGTTTAGGGTTCAGGAAGTCAGGGATCAGGGGAATAACGAATTCCGAATGACGAATTTCGAAAACCGAAACAAATCTACGTTTATCTGTGGTTCCACTGTTTCAATCAGCGGTCCTTGTGTCGCTCGGCCCAGCGGCGGAATCCGTTTTCGGCCAGGTGGACGCCTGCCTGGGCGAGTTGGAAAACAAGCGGCGTTGCCGGTCAGCCGATCGTGCTGAGCAAACGATCAAACTCCGCTCGGGGACATGTGCCTTTGAGCTCTATCGACAGCAGCCGCTCGGCCCGATCGGTAAGCTGCCCGTCGACTTGCCAGGGGCGACGGGCGTCGGACGAACGCCAGACGAACGAACCGTCCGGTTCGCAGAACATCCGCGGCAATTCAGCCAGCACCGCCTCGGCCTGTTCGAACGTCACGTCAAACGGCGCACTCAACTGGTCGGCATGCAGAGAGAGCGTCACGAACGATTGGCCGTCGAGCACGACATGCTTGCCTGTGCCGCTTTTAGAGGGCTGAACGAAGAGAGTCACATGAAATGAGAGCATTCGAGGGTCAAGGGACGAGAGGCTAGAGCGGAGAGCCAGGTGCGGAGGGCAGATTTGTTTCGTTATTCGTCATTCCTCATTCGTCGTGCTGCCGCTTCGCAACTCGCTACGGAGCCAGTCGAGATAGGATCGACTGCCGGCAACGATCGGCGTGGCCACGATCTCGGGCACGTCATATGGATGGAGCTTCACGATCACCGCTTCGACGGCCGCGTACTCTTCGCGCGACGTCTTCGCCAGGCAGAGCCATTCTTGACTCGATTCGACGTGGCCTTGCCAACGGTAGGTGCTGGTGATCGGCCCGACGATTTGCACACAGGCGGCCAAACGCTGGTCGACCAGTGCCGCGGCGATTCGCTCGGCGTCTTGCTTCTGGGCCGTGGTCGTCGCGACTTGCAGCCATTCGCTCATACGCGAATTGTAACCGCTGCAAACTTTTGCCGACAGGATGGAGAATACGGGATCATAACATGGCTGCGTTTCGGGGCCGTCGCTCATGCTCCTTCCCCGCCACCCAGACACTGCTGGGCAAGTCGCTAGATTCGCCGTGGCGGGTTCGCCACAGCGAATCCGCTGTGGCGGACCAGCAGTGCCACCCTAAAGACCAGTGCCACCCAACGCCGTATCCGTTTGTGGGGGTCTATGCGGCGATTAAGTTTTGTGGGACTCGGGGTTTACGTTCTTCTCTTAGCCTCAGGATGCGGGGTGGGTTGGG
>CAUYYY010000244.1:0-4053 GCA_963577165.1 Planctomycetota bacterium
CCGGAGCACGAAATTCGAAACAAATCCAAATCACAAAATTCCAAATGACAAAAACGCCTGGAGGCCTGACCATATCGTAGAGAAAGGCCCAAACTTATTCGTTTTGGACATTGGTGAAGTGCCCGCGAATAATAAAACGATTTCATCATGCTTTCATTCGCGACAATTCGCGTCATTCGCGGGCCTGTCTTTTTGTGCTTTTTTGTGTTGTTTGTGGCTATCTTTCTTTGGTTGCGGCTCGCCACGGCGAGTCGCCTGCGGAGACCAGAGGCTGCGCTGTGAACTCGGTGTTCTGTGGTGAAAACTATTCGCTTTAGTTTTCTCATTTCGCTCAGTAGTTACATCCTTTCGATGTTGTGTAATATCCAAGTCACGCCGGATTCAACGTGGTCACTGCTCCGTTGTTCTCCTTCACGCTTGCCAGATGTTCGGCCAAGAAGTCCGGCAAATCACCCGACGCCACGTCCTCCGCCGTGCGAAATCGAAGCTTCACCACATCGTGTACGTCGGCGCTGTCTAATTGTCGGTCGGCTGCCAGATTGGCCACCCGGCCCAAGGCAAACTGACCTTTCGGCCCGTTGAGGACAAGATCCAACCCATCCGGACGCTTGGTGTGTAGAATGGCCCACGGGGTTCGCTGCTCGCGGACCATCACATGCACTACCTGCTGATTATTCCAGAGAAACTGTGCCTCGGGCGCCACACCGGCCAATAGCTCGCAAAGCTCTTCCAAGATGTCGGACTCCCAGATCACTTTTTTTCCCAGCGGAAATCCGCGCCGCGACACGTGCCATTTCTGACCCAGCACTTTCCACGGCATCACATCCTCGGGTTTTTGCTGGATGCGGTCGGTAAGTTTGCAAAAACCGGCGACCGCCTGTTCCAGAAAGCTCCAAAACTCTCTCGTGTCGATCTCGTTCCAACTGTGCGCATCGATCTGCACCTCCTGCCACGGACCGCGCAAGTTTTTACATCGGACCCGCTGGCGACGGCCGTAGACCGGCAACTCCTCCAGATCGTTGAGCGGCTTGAGCCCCAAATCGGCGATCAACGCATCGCGCTTGAATGTGTTCTTCGCCACACGGAACTTCAGCTTCAAGAGCCACGTCTCGCCCGTCAGGGCGTGCATAAACCAACCGTCCGACTTACGCTTGGCGACAACTTTGACCACGCTCCGCGCATTCCAACTCGTCGAACTCAGTTCGGCCAATTCCTGGATACGCTGTTCCACACGATCGAGTATTTTGCCGTCCCATTGACACGGCTGACCATCACGACCGACCCGATCGCGTGTGTGCCAACGACGTCCGTCGATTTCCCAGGGCATCTTGGTATCGCGTCCGACCTCGGTGATCTCCAAATCGGCTGATCGCTTTTCTTGTGCCTCGGCAAAATCATGCGTCTGGCGTTTCCGATGCGGGCCCGCCTTGAGCACTTCGGCCAAGACCTCGCCGGTGTACGAGCGTAGCTGCGCCGCGGCGGCCGGCTTTTTCTCGCGTGATTTCGATCCGGCGGACGATGTTTTCGCTTTCTTAGCTCGTCGCGGCTTGGATTGTTCGGCGTAGGCCACGATCTCCTCGGGCGTACCGGCGAAAACAATCTGTCCACCACCCTCGCCGGCCTCGGGCCCCATGTCGATCACCCAGTCGGCCGTTTTGATCACGTCCAAATTGTGCTCGATCACGACCACCGTGTTGCCCAAGTCGACCAGCCGATTCAACACATCGAGCAGCTTGGCCAGGTCGTCGAAGTGTAGCCCGGTCGTCGGCTCGTCGAGCAGGTAGAGCGTCCGCCCCGTGTCAGGTCGCGACAGTTCCGAAGCCAGCTTCACACGCTGCGCCTCGCCGCCCGAGAGCGTCGGCGCCGATTGGCCCAGCGTGAGATAGTCGAGCCCCACGTCGCAAAGCGTCTGCAAAATGCGGCGGATCTTTGGGACGTTCTCGAACAGCCGTGCCGCCTCGCCACACGGCATGTCCAGCACATCGGCGATCGAGCGACCGTGATATCGCACGGCCAACGTCTCTTCGTTATAGCGTTTGCCATGGCACGTGTCACATTCGACCCACACGTCGGGCAAGAAGTGCATTTCGATGCACAACTGTCCGGCTCCGTCGCACGCGTCGCAGCGCCCGCCCGCCACATTGAAACTGAACCGACGCGGCGCATAGCCCCGCAATTTCGCCTCGGGCAATTGGGCGAATAGTTGCCGAATCAGCTCAAACACGCCTGTGTACGTGGCCGGGTTCGAGGTCGGCGTGTTGCCCAACGGCTGCTGATCGACACGAATGACCTTGTTGACATGCTTCACGCCGCGAATCTTGTCGTGTGCGCCGGGAAAAGTCCGCGCCCGATGAAGCGTTTTCGCAAGCTGACTGTAAAGGATATTCTCAATGAGCGAACTCTTTCCGCTGCCGCTCACACCGGTCACCGCCGTGAAGGCAGCGAGCGGAATTTGTACATCGATATTTTGGAGATTGTTGTGTCGGGCGCCGATGATTTCCAGCCACTCGGTCACCCGCGGCGCGGGCATGTTCTTCGCTCGCCGTTTTCCATTTTGCGACGCTCCATCGCGGCATGGCATCCGACGATTCGTCGGCACGGGAATCGCCTTCTTACCCGATAGATAGGGCCCGGTCACCGAGGTCCGACTGCGTGCGACCTGCTTGGGCGTGCCTTCGGCCACGATCTGCCCGCCATGTCGTCCGGCCGCCGGACCGAAATCGACTAGGTAATCGGCGCCGCGTACCACTTCTCGGTCGTGCTCGACGACCAGCAATGTGTTGCCGAGATCGCGCAGCTTTTCGAGCGCGCCAATCAACCGCCGATTATCGCGGGGATGCAGACCGATCGTCGGTTCATCGAGTACATACAACACACCACACAGCCCGCTGCCTACCTGACTCGCCAGTCGAATCCGCTGCGCCTCGCCGCCCGAGAGCGTCGGTGCCGAGCGACCGATGGTCAAATAGTCGAGCCCCACATCGACCAAGAATTGTAGCCGATTGCAAATTTCTCGCACCAACTCGCCGGCGACTTTTTGCTCACGTTTCGACAGTTCCCACCGTTGACATTCGTTGAGCAGCTCGCCGAGCGGCGTCCGGCAAATCTGGTCGATCGTGGAACCTTGAAATCGGGTTGCCCCCGTGTCATCGCACAGCCGACTGCCGCCACATTCGCTACACTCGATCTCATCGACCAAATGCTCCAAACGCGCCCGCAGCGCTTGCGACATCCGCGATGCTTCGTCGAGCGCCGGATAGAGACCCTTGTATTGAAATCGGAATAATTGCCGAGTGTTCTTCGTGCGACGACCGGTCGGAAAAACGTCAATCCATTCGTCGCCCGTGCCGTACAACACCGTGCGACGCTGCTTGGCATTGAGCCGTTCGTAGGGCACATCGATCGGCAGGTTGGCATGTGCCGAGAGCGCCGCGAGCATGGTTTGAAACATCGGCTGGTCATTCGACGGCCAGAGCAACAGCGCCCCTTCGGCCAATGTCAGGTCCGGCTGGCGCACCAATGCCGCCGGGTTCGCGCCGGTTTGTGTGCCCAAACCCTCACATGCCCGACACCATCCGAGCTGGCTGTTGAACGAAAAGCTATGCGGCGTGAGCGGCAGAAAACTTCGCCCACAACCGTCGCAGGCGAAATGCTGACTGTGGACTTTGACCGGCCACTTCGGTTCCGGCACATTCTCGCGTGGATAGGCGACATGCAGCACACCCTGGCCCAGTGCCAGCGCCGCTTCGACACTCTCCGCCATGCGACTGCGTGTTTCCGACCGCGCACTCATTCGATCGACGACGACTTCAACCTTGTGTCGCCGCCGTCGATCGATCTTCGGAGGCTCATCCACCGAACAGGTTTTTCCGTCGACACGCATCCGCATATATCCGGCCGCGCGGATCTCGTCCCACAACATTTCATAGGTTTGCCCCACTTCGATGTCGATCGGCGCCATCAAATAGAGCTTCGTACCGGCCGGCTCCGTGAGAATCTTGTCGACAATTTCGTCGCCCGTCTGCGTGCCGATCTTCACGTCACAATCCGGGC
>CAUYYY010000245.1:0-4038 GCA_963577165.1 Planctomycetota bacterium
CCTGCCCCAACCCCTGACTTCTGACCCCTGATTCCCGCCATGTTCATCTACATCTTGCGTCATGCCTGGGCCGATCACGCTGATGATCCCAACTGGCCGAGTGATACGCAGCGACCTCTGACCGAAGAGGGCCGCGAGCGCTTCGCGCGAGTGATGCCGCGACTGGTGAAGCGCGGCTTCGCACCGGAGGTGATCGCCACGAGCCCTTACCTGCGCTGTCGCCAAACCGCCCAGGCCATCGCCGAGCATGTCGAAGGTGATCCCGATATCGTCGAGCTGTCGGCGCTTGCGCCGCAGAGCGACTTGGCCGCGATCATGGGATGGACTCGCGAGCAAGATGTCGAGCAGATGGCGTGGGTAGGCCACTCGCCCGACATCGGTTTTCTGGCCGCGACGCTGCTGGGCAATTGCTCGGCCATCGAGCGTTTTGCGCCAGGCACGTGCGCGGCGGTGCATATCGACCAGGAAGCCGCTCAGGGCGCAGGCCAACTGCAATGGCTCGTGGCAGGGTGAGCAATGTAGGCCGGAACGAGCGGTAGCGCTGCTCCGGCAAGGCACAATCTGAACGTGTACCTGCCGGAACTGCGCGGAGCTTGTTTCGGCCTACGGCAGCCGATCACGCTCGACCTGGGGAAATGCGCCCGTGCAAGCCCGCATGAATTCGACCAGATCCTGCTTGTCTTGATCCGACAGTTTGAGCTTCTTGATCTTGTCGCTCAAATGGGCGTTCGGGTGTCCGCCCTTGGCGTACCACTCGACCACTTCTTCGAGCGTCTGCTGGCTGCCATCGTGCATGTAAGGCGAGGTGAGCGCCACGTTGCGAATCGTCGGCGTCTTGAAGGCGCCCCAATCTTTTTCGTCTTTTGTGACCGCAAAACGGCCCTCGGCCGGCTCGGCCACATCCATACCGACGCCCAGATTGTGATATAGTTCGTCGGTCAGGTTCGCCCCGACGTGACACGCCGTGCAGCCCGCCTCGTCGCCGAAGAACAGTTCGCGACCCCGTTTGGCGCTGTCGGACATCCCTTGGCTGCCCTCGACGGCCGCCTGGTACGTGGTATACGATTCTGGATCATCTTCCTTGAGCTCCTCGATTCCATCCGCGTCCAACTGCTTCTCGAAGTTGCGGACGATTTCGTAATGGTCGAACGGCGCCGGCCCCGTCACAATGGCCCGTTCGAAGGATGCGATCGCCCGACCGATGTTGTCAATCGTCACGACGTCGTCCGTCGCGCCCCCGTTAAAGATCTTCTCGAATTGCAGCCGGTAGCCCTCGATCGCAGCGACCGTCTCGACCGCCTTCTCATGGGTATTGCCCATCTCGATCGGGTTGGCGATCGGCCCGACCGCTTGCTCCTCGAGCGATGCCGCCCGACCATCCCAAAACTGCGGACCGCTGAGAATCCGGTTGTAGCTGACCGGCGAGTTGCGGTCGCCCTCTTGTCCGTCGACGCCCACGCCGAACTGTGTGTGCCGGGCATAACCCTCGTCCGGATCGTGGCAACTGGCACAACTCACCGTGTCGTCGGACGAAAGTCGGGTATCGAAGTAGAGCTGACGTCCCAGCTCAATCTTTGCCCGAGTCAGTGGGTTTTCGCCGAGCCCGACAATCGAACTCTCTCCAGCAGCGAGCCCCTCGGGCAATGTGACCGACAGTGTGACATGATTGGCCGGATCGTCGAGCCAGGTCACAATCTGCTCAGCCGTCAGAGAGCCTTTTCCCGAAATACCGGCCGTCAGTTCGGGCGAGCCGAGCAAGACGTCCGACGATGTCGCGTCTGACGCATCCGCGCCTTCTTCGGCCGGTGCTTTCTGGCCGCCGGGCTCCGAGTCACCACAACCGCCGACCAAGAAGAACCCCATGCAAACGATTGCCCAGGGCATGATTCGATTAACCTCCATCTTCGCTCTCCGAGTGATCGTGGTCGTGTTCATCTGAATCATCTTCGGAATGCGAGCTGCCTTCGTGTGAACTGTCTTCGGGCGATGGATTGACCGCTTCCTGCCCGACGGGCCCCGAGTCGCCACAACCGCCGACCAAGAATAACACCAAACAAATGATTGCACACGAAATAATTTGATTAACCTTCATCTTCGCTCTCCAAGATAATGTGATGGTACAAAAGGGCTGCCACAACGGCACCGACGACCGGCGCGATCCAATACAACAGGTGATGGTCCCAGGCGTTTTCATTTCCGGTGATGGCTTGTATGAATGCCGGGCCAAATGATCGAGCCGGATTCATCGACGCGCCGGTGACGGCCCCGCCCGCCAGAATGTCAAACGTGACCGTCAAACCAATGCCAAACGCGCCGATCTTGACCGCCTTGCCACGTTCGTCGACCGCCGTGCCAAAGATGGCGGTCATCAACAGGAACGTCATAATGAACTCGGCCACCAGCACCGTCGGCAGCAGCACTTCCGGTGATATCCAGGGAGCCGGCAGCGGAATACCGAGGTGCGCCGAATTAACGGCCTCCGGCGGAAAAATAAAATTGCAGGCCAGCGCCGCGATACTCGCACCGAGCAATTGCGCGACGATGTAGCAGACCGCCCTCGGTGGACAGATTCGCCCGGTGGCCAAAAAACCGATCGTCACGGCCGGGTTGAAATGGGCGCCCGAGACGCCGCCGAAGGCGTTGACCGCCACCGACAGGGCCAGCCCGTGCGCCAGGGCGATGCCGAGGATTCCCGCGCCGCTGTTGATCGGATCCTGTGTGCTAAGGATCGCGGCGATGCCAGCGAAACACAAGAAAAAAGTACCGATGACTTCGGCCACGTATGCTCTCATAGCAACGACTGTCCTTTCAAAAAAAGGGGTAAAGAGTTGAAGAGTTAAAAAGTTGAAGAGACAGGCCCGGCTCTTACACTTTTCTTCAACTTTTCAACCTATAGTTGTCCCTTGAGCGCATCGAGCGCGGCGTCGTAGTTCGGCTCTTCGGTCACTTCTTTGACCGCTTCGACGTAGACGACCTTGCCCTCCTTGTCGAGCACGAAGATTGACCGAGCCAGGATCTTCAGTTCCTCGATCAGTGTGCCCCAGTTATTGCCGAAGCTGCGATCTTGATAATCGCTCGCCGAGCGGATGTTGGTGATGTTCTCGGCGCCGCAGAACCGGTTCATCGCAAACGGCAAGTCGAGGCTGACCGTGACGGCGTTGATCCGCTCGCCTAACTCGCCGAGCATCTCGTTGAATTTCTTGGTCTGGGTCGCGCAGACGGGTGTATCGAGCGACGGCACCACGCTGAGGATCGTCGGTTTGCCTTGAAGATCGGCCGGCGTGATCTGGTGCATTCCGTCTTCGAAATAGTGCAACGTGAAGTCGGGCGCCGCCTGGCCCACCTGGACCTCTTCGCCCGCGAGGGTCAGCGGGGCGCCTTTGAACGTAACTGCTCCGGGTCGAGACATTTTTTGTACCTGCCTTCTATTCAAAAATCGCGTGAAAACTCTGCCAACTGGCCCCGTATTCTCACCTTTTCTCGCCAGCTTTCAAGTGGGCAGTAGTGAGTTTCAAGTGGGCCGTAGCGAGCCGCGGGGTTTATCCCCGCGAGTCCCCGCGCGGCGGGGCGTCGGTGGCCAGATTCTGACGCATATGGGCCAACGCTTCACGGACCGTGCTGAGCGTCTCGTCACTCAGCCCGGCCGTGGCTCGCCCACGTACTTTATGGGCACAATCGACCATCTTGGCCCATACCGGCTCGACCTGCTGGGTCGGGAAAATGATCTTGCGGCGACCGTCTTTCGGGTCCGACTCGCGACGAATCCAGCCGTCGCGCTCCATGCGGTCGAGCACGCCGACCAGCGTCGGGGCCTCGATGCGCAATTGCTGTGCCAGTTCCGACTGCGACATGGCGCCGGCCCAGGCCAAGAAGACGAGCACTTCCCACTGGCGACACGTGATGCCATGTTCGGTCAACTGCTCGTTCAGCGTGTGAGACAGCGCGTGGGCCGTGGAAAAAATCCAATACCCGACGCTTTCCTCAAAATCGTATTGCAACATAACGGCCACCTCTCCGGCTTAACGTATTTTACGTTCA